>JBIKMY010000055.1:0-9046 GCA_044358945.1 Rubrivivax sp. | reverse complement strand
CCGTTGCTGGCCTTTCAGCAGGCCAAGCTGGCGTTCGAGCGGGTGCTGATCGACTCGGGACTGAACCACTCCATCGTGCGGCCGACGGCCTTCTTCAAGTCCCTGTCCGGCCAGGTGGAGCGGGTGCGCCAGGGCCGGCCTTTTCTGGTGTTCGGCGACGGCAGGCTCACCGCCTGCAAGCCCATCAGCGACGACGACCTGGGCGACTATCTGGCTGGCTGCGTCGATGACGAGACCCGACACCGCCGCGTGCTGCCCATCGGCGGGCCGGGTCCGGCCGTCACGCCGCGGGAGCAGGGTGAGCGCCTGTTCGCCCTGCTGGGACGCGAACCGCGCTTCAAGCAGGTGCCGGTGGCCCTGATGGACGCCCTCATCGGCACCCTCGGCCTGGCCGGGCGCGTCGTGCCGGCGCTGGCGGCCAAGGCCGAGCTGGCGCGCATCGGCCGCTATTACGCCACCGAGTCGATGATGGTGTGGGACGCCGCCGCGGGCCGCTACGACGAGCAGGCCACCCCCTCCTGGGGCAGCCAGACCCTGTGGGACCACTACGCGGCGCTGGTGCGCGGCGATGCCACGGCGTCTGACACCCAGCGCGGCGACCACGCCGTGTTCTGACCACAACACCCGCAGGCCCCGGGAAGGGCCAGGCCGCCGTCCGTGGCGCCGTTCAGGCCGGCTGGCGCGCGTGCGCTTCGGCCGCGGACTCGCAGGCCACGCACCGCGTGGCCTGGGGCTCCACCTTCAAGCGGTCAAAGGGAATCTCCGTGCCACAGGCCGTGCACACGCCGTAGCTGCCCTCCTGGAACTTCAGCAGCGCACGACTGACGGCGCCGAGTTCGGCCGTGTCCAGGTCCGACAGGCCCAGGTCCACCTCGCGGTCCATGGCGTGCTGGCGCGAGGCTTCGTCGTCGCCGGCCAGCACGGCGTGCGCGTGCTCCACCCGCGAGGCACCTTCGTGGTGACGGGCGAGCAGGCCATCCAGCCGCTGCTGGCGGACTTCCAGTTCGGTCTTCAACCAGGCACGCTGGCCGGCGGTGAGATGCAGGGTCATCCGGGGTTCCTCCTGCGCTGATGATGCGCAAAAGTCCGGACGCGCAGACTGACGCGGATCAAGAAGCCGCTGCAGGATGTTCGATACCCCCTGCACCCGCCTCAGGCCGGCAGCGCCGCGTTCAATTGCTGCCGGGTGGCCTCGGCCACACGGCGGGCGGCCAGGGCGAAGTCTTCGCCTGCGCTGGCGTAGAGCACGGCGCGGGAGGAATTCACCATGATGGGACCCGTGGTGTCTTGGCGGGCCCCGTCGGCGCGCACGGTGCCGCGCCAGCCGGCCTGCACCGTGGCCGCGGCGTCGCCGCCTTGCGCCCCGACGCCCGGAATCAGCAGCGGCAGGCTGGGCGCGAGTTCGCGCACGCGCGCCAGCTCGGCGGGGTAGGTGGCGCCCACCACCAGCCCGACCTGGCCGTTGCCGTTCCAGGCGCCGGCGGCCAGGCGCGCCACGCGCTCGTACAGGCGCTCGCCGCCCTCCAGGCGCAGGTTCTGCAGGTCGGCGCCCCCGGGGTTGGAGGTGCGGCACAGCAGGATGACGCCCTTGCCGGGGTAGGCGGTGAAGGGGGCGATGGAATCCGCGCCCATGTAGGGCGACAGGGTCACGGCATCGGCGCCGAAGCGCTCGAACGCTTCGCGTGCGTACTGCTCGCCCGTGGCGCCGATGTCACCACGCTTGGCGTCCAGGATGACAGGCACCCCCGGCGCCACCTGCCGGATGTATGCGCACAACTGCTGCAGCTGGTCTTCGGCGCGGTGCGCCGAGAAGTAGGCGATCTGCGGTTTGAAGCCGATGACCAGATCCTTCGTCGCATCGACGATGGCGGCGCAGAAGTCGAAGATTCGCGAGGCGTCGCCCTTCCAGGCGCCAGGAAACTTCGCCGGCTCCGGGTCCAGCCCCACGCACAGCATGGAGCGGTGGCGGGCTTCGGCGGCGCGCAGGGCCTGGAGGAAGGTTTCGGCCATGGTCAAACCCGCCGCGCCAGCGCTTCGGCGGCGCCGGTGTAGGCCGCCGGCGTCAGGGCCAGCAGGCGCTGCTTCTCGGCTTCGGGCAGGGCCAGGCCGGCGACGAAGCCCTGCATCAGCGCGCGCGTCATGGGCTGGCCACGGGTGAAGGCCTTGAGCTGCTCGTAGGGTTCCGGCAGACCGTGCAGGCGCATCACCGTCTGGATGGGCTCGGCCAGCACCTCCCAGGCGCCGTCCAGATCTGCCGCCAGGCAGGCGTCGTCCACCTGCAGCTTGTCCAGTCCGCGCCGCAGGCTGTCATGCGCCAGCACGGTGTGGCCGAAGGCCACGCCCATGTTGCGCAGCACGGTGGAATCGGTCAGGTCGCGCTGCCAGCGGCTGATGGGCAGCTTGTGGCTCATGTGCGCCAGCAGCGCGTTGGCCAGGCCGTAGTTGCCTTCGGCGTTCTCGAAATCGATGGGATTGACCTTGTGCGGCATGGTGGACGAGCCCACCTCGCCGGGTTTGGTCTTCTGCTTGAAGTAGCCCAGCGAGATGTAGCCCCAGACGTCACGCGCCCAGTCCGTGAGGATGGTGTTGCAACGCGCCAGGGCGTCGAACAGTTCGGCCATGGCGTCATGCGGCTCGATCTGCGTGGTGTAGGCGTTGAAGGCCAGGCCCAGCGGGCCCTCCACCACGCCGCGGCTGAAGGCCTCCCAGTCGATGTCGGGGCAGGCCGCCAAGTGGGCGTTGTAGTTGCCCACGGCCCCGTTCATCTTGGCCGGCAAGGGCACAGCGGCGATGCGCTCGCGCGCCGTCTTCAGGCGCGCCACCACGTTGGCCACTTCCTTGCCCACCGTGGTGGGGCTGGCGGTCTGGCCGTGGGTGCGGCTGAGCATGGGCAGGCCGGCCAGCTCATGCGCCAGGGCCGACATCCGCTGCTGAACAGCGTCCAGCGCCGGCAGCAGCACCTCCCCGCGGGCGGCCTGCAGCATCAGGGCGTGGCTGGTGTTGTTGATGTCCTCGCTGGTGCAGGCAAAGTGCACAAACTCCTGCGCCGCCAGCAGCTCCGTGTTGCCCTCGAAGCGGCGCTTGAGCCAGTACTCCACGGCCTTGACGTCGTGGTTGGTGGTGCGCTCAATGTCCTTGATGGCCAGGGCGTCGGCCTCTGAGAACCCGCTGACCAGCCCGCGCAGGAACGCGCGGGCCGCGGCCGACAGGGGCGCAAACTGCGCCAGCCCGGCATCGGACAGGGCGATGAACCACTCCACCTCGACCTGCACGCGCCGGTGCATGAGGCCGAACTCGCTGAGCAGCGGCCGCAGCGCGGCGACTTTGGCAGCGTAGCGGCCGTCCAGGGGTGACAAAGCGGTCAGGGGAACAAACATCATGGCAGGGAATTTGCTGTGTCACCATGCGGAAAGCTACCGCAAAATGCGGGCGATCTTATCCGCGGGTCCTTGCGACCGCGGGCGCCTTGCCCCCTTCCTTCAACCGTACGACACACGAGGTTCCACGATGTCCG
The DNA here is from genome assembly GCA_044358945.1 of Rubrivivax sp. Classification (GTDB taxonomy): domain Bacteria; phylum Pseudomonadota; class Gammaproteobacteria; order Burkholderiales; family Burkholderiaceae_C; genus Rubrivivax. The sequence continues at coordinate 5,532 of JBIKMY010000055.1, read as the reverse complement.
TATCCCTGCGCATCTCCCGCCGTCTCACCCTTGCAGCCGCTGCCGCTGCATCTCTGGCCGCCTTTGGCAGCCCCGCATGGGCCCAGGCCAAGATGAAGGTGGCCGCCATCTACACCGTGCCGGTGGAGCAGCAGTGGGTCAGCCGCATCGACAAGGCGCTGAAGGCGGCCGTGGCGCGCGGCGAGATCGAATACGTGTTCAGCGAGAAGGTGGCCAACGCCGACTACGAGCGCGTGATGCGCGAGTACGCCGAAAAGGGCAACACCCTGATCGTGGGCGAGAGCTTTGCCGTGGAGGCCGCCGCGCGCAAGGTGGCCAAGGACTACCCGAAGGTCAGTTTCCTGATGGGCTCGTCGGGCAAGCCGCAGGCCCCCAACTTCAGCGTCTTTGACAACTACATCCAGGAGCCCGCCTACCTCACCGGCCTGATCGCCGGCGGCATGAGCAAGAGCAACAAGATCGGCCTGGTGGGCGGCTACCCCATTCCCGAGGTCAACCGCCTGATGAACGCCTTCATGGCTGGCGCCAAGGAGACCAACCCCAAGGCGGAGTTCATGGTCACCTTCATCAACAGCTGGTTCGACCCGCCCAAGGCCAAGGAAGCCGCCTTCGCCATGATCGACAAGGGCGCGGACGTGATGTATGCCGAGCGCTTTGGCGTGAGCGACGCCGCCAAGGAGCGCAAGGTGCTGGCCATCGGCAACGTGATCGACACGCAGAAGGACTACCCCGACACCGTGGTGGCCTCGGCCCTGTGGAACATGGAGCCCACCATCGACCGCGCCCTCAAGGCCGTGAAGGAAGGCAAGTTCAAGGCCGAGGACTACGGTCAGTACTCCATGATGAAGTTCAAGGGCAGCGAGCTCTCGCCGCTGGGCACCTTCGACGCCAAGATCCCCAAGGCGATCAAGGACAAGGTGGCCGCGCGCCAGAAGGAGATCCTGGACGGCAAGTTCACCGTGAAGGTGGACGACAAACAGCCCAAGCCCACCGCCAAGTAAAGGTGCGGGAGGGCTGAGGGTGGCGACAGCTTCGTCTGCGGTGCAAGTTCGCGCCCTCGTCTTCGACGTCTTCGGCACGGTCGTCGATTGGCGCTCGTCCGTGGCCGCCGAGGTGCGCGCGCTGGGTTGGCCGGTGGACCCGCCCGCCTTCGCCGACGCCTGGCGTGCCGGCTACGCGCCGGCCATGCAGGCGGTGCGCGAGGGCCGCCTGCCGTGGACGAACATCGACGGCCTGCACCGGCGCATCCTGGACGGCCTGCTGGCCGAACGTGGCCTGGCCCCGCCCGAGGCCGAGGTGGCCGAGCTCAACCTCGTGTGGCACCGCCTGGCCCCGTGGCCCGACAGCGTGACCGGGCTGCAGCGGCTGAAGGCGCGGTATCCCGTGTGCACCCTGTCCAACGGCAATCTGCGCCTGCTGCTGGACATGGCGCGCCACGCAGGCCTGCCCTGGGACACCTTGTTCTCGGCCGAACTGTTCGGCCACTACAAGCCCGACCCCGAGGTCTACCTGGGCGCAGCACGTCTGCTGGACCTGCCGCCGGCGCAGGTGCTGATGGTGGCCGCCCACCCGAGTGACCTGCGCGCCGCCGCCGCCTGCGGCCTGAAGACGGCCTACGTGCCGCGCCCGCTGGAGCGCGGGCCCGGCGGCTGGATGGAGCCCTGGACGCCCGGCGAGTTCGACGTGGTGGCCGATGACTTTTTAGCCCTGGCGGCCGCGCTGGGCGCCTGAGCGCACCAGATGCAGCACGCAGCGCCCGCGGGAGGCGCCGGCCCCGATCTGGTGCGGCCGGTGCTGCGGCTGAGCGGCATCACCAAGCGCTTTGGCGCGCTGGTGGCCAATGACGACATCTCGCTGACCCTGGCGCCAGGCGAGGTGCTGGCCTTGCTGGGGGAAAACGGCGCGGGCAAGAGCACGCTGGTGTCCATCCTGTTCGGTCACTACGTGGCCGACGCGGGCTCGATCGAGGTCTTCGGCCAGGCGCTGCCGCCGGGCCAGCCCAAGGCGGCACTGGCCGCGGGCATCGGCATGGTGCACCAGCACTTCACCCTGGCCGACAACCTCAGCGTGCTGGACAACGTGATGCTGGGCACCGAGCCGCTGTGGCGGCCGTTCTCGCGCCGCGCTGAGGCCCGCGCGCGACTGCTGAAGGCGGCGGGCGACTTCGGCCTGGAGGTGGACCCGGACGCCCGCATCGGCGATCTGTCCGTGGGCGAGCGCCAGCGGGTGGAGATCCTCAAGGCCCTGGTGCGCGGCGCGCGCATCCTCATCCTGGACGAGCCCACCGCAGTGCTCACGCCACAGGAAAGCGAATCGCTTTTCGCCACGCTGGCGCAGATGGTGGCGCAGGGCCTGAGCGTGATCTTCATCAGCCACAAGCTGGATGAGGTGCTGCGCGTGTCGCACCGCGTGGCGGTGCTGCGCGCCGGGCGGCTGGTGGCGCAGATGCCCTCGGCCGGCGCCACCCCGGCCCAACTGGCCGAGGCCATGGTGGGGCAGCGGGTGGTCAAGCCGGTTCGGTCCAGATCAAGCGCTGCCAATGATCTTCAAGAGAGTGTGCGCTCACATGATGCGGTGTGCGAGCTGCGCGATGCCACCGTGCATGGCGACGGCGCCTGGCCGCTGCTGGACGGGGTGACGCTCGGTCTGCAGCGCGGCGAGGTGCTGGCCATTGCCGGCGTGGCCGGCAACGGGCAAGCGGCGCTGGCCGAGGTGTTGTGCGGCCAGCGGCCGCTCGATGCCGGGCAGGTGCTGCTGCAGGGGGCACCGCTGCCGCGCGGCCCGCGCGCCGTGGTGCGGGCCGGCGTGGCGCGCATCCCCGAGGACCGCCACGCCGTGGGCGCCGTGGGCGACCTGGCGCTGTGGGAGAACGCCGTACTGGAGCAGTACGCCGAGCCGGCCTTTGCCCGGGCCGGCTTCGTGCGCCGCGCCGCCGCCCGCGCCTACGCGCAGGACCTGGTCACGCACTTTGACGTGCGGGGCACGGAAGGCGCCGGGCTGGACACCGTCACCCGGCAGTTGTCGGGCGGCAACATGCAAAAGCTCATCCTCGGCCGCGCCCTGGGGGGCCGCACGCCGGCCCTGGTGCTGGCCAACCAGCCCACCTGGGGGCTGGACGTGCGGGCGGTGGCCTATGTGCACCAGCAACTGCTGGACGCCTGCGCCGCAGGGGCGGCGGTGCTGCTGATCAGCGAGGACCTGGACGAGATCCTGGCCCTGGCCGACCGCATCGCCGTCATCCACCACGGCCGCATGACCCCGGCCGAACCCACCGAACGCTGGACGCTGGCGCGCATCGGTCTGGCCATGGCAGGAGGCGCCCATGCGGCTTGAGCGGCGCGCCCAGGTCTCACCGGTATGGCTGCTGGCCGCGCCCTTCGGGGCCGTGGCCTTCACGCTGCTGGTGAGCTCGCTCCTGGTGGCCTGGGCTGGTGCACCCGTGGGGCGGGCCTATGCGCAGTTGCTCGAAGGCGGCTTCGGCTCGCGCCTAGCGATCACCGAAACCCTCACCCGCGCCACGCCGCTCATCCTCACTGGCCTGGCCGCGGCCGTGGCCTTCCGCGCGCGCCTGTTCAACATCGGCGCCGAGGGCCAGCTCTACGCGGGCGCGCTGGCGGCCGTGGCCGTGGGCGGCCTGCACGGCGGCAGCGGCTTCGACGTGCCGGCGTGGCTGCTGTTTCCGCTGATGGTGGTGGCCGCCATGGCGGCCGGGGCGCTGCTGCTGCTCGGGCCGGCGCTGCTGAAGTCGCGCCTGGGGGTGGACGAGGTGGTGACCACGCTGCTGATGAACTTCATCGTGCTGCTGGGGGTGTCGGCCCTGCTGGACGGCGCCATGAAAGACCCGACCGCCATGGGCTGGCCCCAGAGCGTGGCCCTGCAGGACGCGCTGCAACTGGACAAGCTCATCGAGCGCAGCCGCGTGCACACCGGCCTGCTGGCCGCGCTGGCCCTGGCCGTGGCGCTGTGGGTGCTGCTGCAGCGCACCACCACGGGCTTCGAGATCCGTGCCGTGGGCGCCAACCCGGGTGCAGCCGGCTTTGCCGGCATGCCCGTGGGCTGGGTGACGGTGAAGGTCGCGCTGCTGTCGGGCGCGCTGGCCGGCCTGGCCGGGGCCATCGAGGTGGCCGGACGCACCGGCTACGTCACCCTGGACATGAGCCCGGGCTACGGCTACAGCGGCATCGTCATCGCCATGCTGGCCATGCTCAACCCGATTGGAGTCGTCCTTGCCGCGGTCTTCGTGGCCGGCATGCTGGTGGGTGCCGACAGCATGAGCCGCGCCGTGAACGTGCCCACCTACATCGCAGACGTCATCGTGGCCGTGTCGCTGATCGCCATGCTGGTGGCCACGATGCTGACGCAGTACCGGGTGCGACGGACATGAGCCCCGGACGACGGGGCCGCGCGCAGGATGACGGCACTACAATGAAATGACCATTCAGGAAGCCGAAATGACTATTTCTTCCACGCCCAGGTCAGTCACCGTCACGCAGTTCAAGTCCCAGTGCCTGGACCTGATCCGACAGGTCGAGTCCGGCGGCGTGCCGGTGGACCTGGTGCGTCGCGGCAAAGTGGTGGCCCGTCTGGTACCCACTGTCGAGGCCACCTCCGGTGTACCGCCGTGGGAGCGCTTGATCGGCACGGGCCGGCTGCAGGCTGCGCCCGCCGAGTCGGTCCTGCAGGCGGGTGCCTTCGACGCCCTGCGCTGAGCCTCATCCCGCAGCGCAGCCCTGCCCATGACCGACACCGTCCTGCTGGACACCCACATCTGGCTGTGGTGGCTGCTGGGCCAGGAGGATCTCGGCCCGAAAGACAGGCAGCGCCTGCAGGCCCTGGTGACCGCCGGCACGCCCCCCTCCATCTCTTCCATCAGCCTGTGGGAAGCGCAGATGCTGGTGAGCAAGGGCCGGCTGCCCTTGTCCCTACCACTGAACCGCTGGCTCCCGCTGGCCACGGCGCCCGAGACCGTGCGGGTCCTGCCGCTGGACACCGACGTGGTCCTGGCAGTGAACGAACTCCCGGCGTCCTTTCATGGCGACCCCGCCGACCGCATCATCGTGGCCACGGCCCGCGCGCACGGCTTGCCCTTGCTGACGCGCGACGCGAACATCCGCCGCAGCCGCGCGGTCCGGCTCTGGTGACCACAGGCGTGTCTGAACCCGCATGACCGTGCAGAGCCCATGAGCGAAACCCTGGACATGCTGCTGTCCGCCCCTTTCTGGGTGGCGGTGCTGCGCATGGCCACGCCCCTGATCCTGGGCACGCTGGGGGTGCTGCTGTGCGAGCGCGCCGGGGTGTTGAACCTGGGCATCGAGGGCATCATGGTGGCCGGGGCCTTTGCCGGCTGGCTGGCGGTGTACCAGGGTGCGGGGCTGTGGGCGGGTGTGGGCGTGGCGGCGTTGACGGGGGCCGTGCTCGGCCTGCTGCACGGCTTTCTCACCGTGACGCTGTCGCTGTCCCAGCACGTCTGCGGCCTGGGCATCACCTTGCTGGCCACCAGCCTGGCGAGCTACGCCTACCGCGTGAGCTTTC
>JBIKMY010000054.1:0-9054 GCA_044358945.1 Rubrivivax sp. | reverse complement strand
TCGAGCTGATGAAGGCCATGATCGAAGCGGGCGCGGCCGGCGTGCACTTCGAGGACCAGCTCGCCTCGGTGAAGAAGTGCGGTCACATGGGCGGCAAGGTGCTGGTGCCCACCCGCGAAGCCGTCAGCAAGCTGGTGGCTGCGCGCCTGGCGGCTGATGTGATGGGCACGCCCACCATCCTGCTGGCCCGCACGGACGCCGAGGCGGCCGACCTGGTGACGAGCGACGTGGACGAGAACGACATCCCCTTCCTCACGGGCGAGCGCACTGTGGAAGGCTTCTTCCGCACCCACAAGGGCATCGACCAGGCCATCAGCCGCGGTCTGGCCTACGCCGAATACGCCGACCTGATCTGGTGCGAGACCGGCACGCCTGACCTGGCCTTTGCCAAGAAGTTCGCCGACGCGATCCACGCCAAGTTCCCCGGCAAGCTGCTGGCCTACAACTGCAGCCCGAGCTTCAATTGGAAGAAGAACCTGGACGATGCCACCATCGCCAAGTTCCAGCGCGAGCTCGGCGCCATGGGCTACAAGTTCCAGTTCATCACCCTGGCGGGTTTCCACATGCTGAACTACGGCATGTTTGACCTGGCCTATGGCTACGCGCGCCAGAACATGACCGCGTTCGTCGAACTTCAGCAAAAGGAGTTCGCCGCGGCCGAGCGCGGCTTCACCGCGGTCAAGCACCAGCGCGAAGTCGGGACCGGCTACTTCGACGCCGTCACCACCACCATCGAGCGCATGGCGTCAACCGCCGCCCTCAAGGGTTCCACCGAAGACGAGCAGTTCTTCGACGGCACCCACCACTGATGCAGGGCGGACCCGGGCTCGCCTCGCGGCGAGCACGGCTTCACATCGACGCGCGCAACATTTCCAGATAGTCGTCGCGCGTGGCGATGCGCGGGTTGGTCTTGTGGCAGTGATCGGCCATGGCGCCATCGATCACGCGCTCAAAGAGGTCTTCGGAAACGCCCATGGCTCGCAAGCCGCTGGGCAGGCCCAGCCGGGCGTTCAGTTCGCGCAGGGCCTCCATCAACTCCGTGCCTTGCGCATCGCAGGAGCCGATGCCGATGGCCTGGGCCATCCGCTGGAGCCGGTTTTCCCGCTGGATGGACTCCGCCGGGGCGTTGAACCGCACCACCGCCGGCAGGAACATGGCATTGAGCGTGCCGTGATGCAGCCGCGGATTGACACCGCCCAGGCTGTGGCTGAGCGAATGAACGCAGCCCAATCCCTTCTGGAAGGCCATGGCGCCTTGCATGCTGGCGCTCATCATCTGCCAGCGGGCCTCGCGGTCACTGCCGTCGCGCGTAGCCCGCTCCACATGCGCCCAGCCTCGGGCCAAACCGTCCAGCCCAATGCCGTCAGCCGGCGGATTCACCGCCGGCGCCATGAAGGTTTCCATGCAGTGTGCGATGGCGTCCATGCCCGTGGCCGCTGTCAGCATGGGGGGCAGGCCCAGCGTCAACTCCGGGTCCAGCAGGGCCGTCCTGGGCACCAGGTCCCAGGAATGGAAGCCCAGCTTGCGGCCATCGTCGACGATGAGGATGGCCCCGCGCGCCACTTCGCTGCCCGTGCCTGCTGTGGTGGGCACAGCAATGAGCGGCAGCACACGGCTGGTGATGCGCGGGCTGCCCCCTTCGATGGTGGCGTAGTGCTTCAAGGGGCCCTCATGCGTGGCGGCGATGGCCACGCCCTTGGCGAGGTCGATGCTGGAGCCACCGCCAACGGCGATCAGCCCGTCGCAACCTTCAGCCTGACAAACCGCCACGGCGGCACGCACACCGGCCTCGGTCGGGTTTGACGGCGTGCCATCGAACACGGCGTGCGGAAGGTCACCCAGGGCTGCTACCGCCTGCGCCAGCACACCGGCGGCCCGCACGCCCGCGTCCGTGACGATCAGGGGCTTGCGCATGCCGGTGCGCTGACATTCGCCAGGCAGCAGGCGCACGGCGCCATGGTCGAGATGGATCTGGGTGATGTACTGGATGAAGGCCATGGTGCCGGTCCGCGGGTGGAAGATGAACGACGAGGGAGGGCATCAAGTATCGCCCCGGCATACTCCCGGGCCATGACGCCGTTCTGTGTTGCCATCGCGCCATGAGCACCCATCTTCTGACGCCGCGCATGGCGGGGGTGCTGGATCGCATCGCACGCGCGCGACGCAAGCCTTTTCACGCCATGACCCCGCAGGAAGCCCGCGCGGCTTACGCGGCCGGCGCCGAGGTGCTGGACCAGCCGCGCTCACCCGTGGTGCGGGTGCAAGACCTGCACCTGCCCGGCGGAGACGGGCTGCCCAGGCCCGCGCGGCTGTACTTCGGCGCGCCGCCCGAAAGCGATCAGCCCAGCCCTGTGCTGCTGTACTTTCACGGAGGCGGTTTCGTCCTCGGCGGCCTGGACACGCACGACAGCCTGTGCCGACAGTTCGCCCTGCGCAGCGGCGCTGCAGTGCTCGCGCTGGACTACCGGCTGGCGCCCGAGCACCCGTTTCCGGCCGCCTGGGATGACGCCTGGGCGGCCTTGCGCTGGCTGGGTGACCATGGCCCGGGGCGGGGGCTGGACAAAGGGCGTGTCGCCGTGGGCGGCGACAGCGCTGGCGGTACGCTGGCAGCGGCTACCGCGCTGCGCGCCCGCGACGAGGGCCTTGCCCTGGCGCTGCAGGTGCTGATCACGCCCGGCACCAGCGACCGCACCGACACGGGTTCACGGCGTTTGTTCGGGCAGGGCTTCCTGATCGATTCGGCTACCGTGACCTGGTTCTTCGACCACGCCGTGCCCCAGGCCCATCGCCACGATCCACGCTTTGCGCCGTTGGAAGCGCCCGATCTGGAAGGCGTGTGCCCGGCCCTGGTGCTGCTGGCTGAATGCGACCCGGTGGTGGACGACGGCATCGCCTACGCCGACCGCCTGCGCATGGCGGGCGTTCCTGTCGCGCTGGAGATTTACCGCGGCGTGACGCACGACTTCATGAAAATGGGGCGGGTGCTCCCAGAGGCGTCACAGGCGCTGGACGTGGCGGCACAAGCCCTCAAAGGAGCCTGGCAAGGATGAGCCCCAAGGACTTTCGATTTCTTGATCCCCTGCGTGTGCGCTGGGCCGAGGTGGACATGCAGCGCATCGTCTTCAACGGCCACTACTTGATGTACCTGGACACGGCCGTCGGCGGCTACTGGCGCAGCCTGGCCATGCCATACCACGAGACCATGGACATGCTGGGCGGCGACCTCTTCGTGCGCAAGGCCACGCTGGAATACTTGGCCTCCGCCCATTACGACGAACGCCTGCACGTGGGCATCCGCTGCGAACGCATCGGCAATTCGTCGATGCGCTTCGTCGGCTGCGTGTTCCGCGGCCAGGCGCCGCTGGTCACCAGTGAGCTGGTCTACGTCTTTGCCGACCCCGCAACGCAGACCTCCCGGCCCGTCCCGGCCGCGCTGCGCGTGGTACTGGAGGCCTTCGAGGCCCGTGAACCCATGGTCAGCGTGGCCACCGGCAGCTGGGCGGAACACGCCGCCTCGGCGCATCCCATCCGTCGTGCGGTGTTCGTGCAGGAGCAGGGCATCGCACCCGCCATCGAGGATGACGGCGCCGATGAGCAGGCCCTGCATGCCGTGGCCACCAACCGGTTCGGCATGACGGTGGGCACGGGGCGCGCGCTTTGGGGGGAGGGCGGCAGCGTCCGTATCGGCCGTATGGCGGTGCTGGGCAGCGTGCGTGGCGCCGGCGTGGGCACAGCCGTCCTGTCGGCCCTGGTGACCGAGTCACGCCGCCTGGGCGCCCGCGAAGTCATGCTGCATGCCCAGGCGGATGCCGCCGATTTCTACCGCCGCCAGGGGTTCCAACCACGGGGACCCCGCTTCGAAGAAGCTGGCATCGAGCATCAGGAGATGGTGCTGGTCTGATTCGCTCAACCAAGCCGCTGCAGCGTCAGCACCAACCGGCAGGACTGATGCCCGCGGCAGGCCCGGGGTTTCAGGTGGGTTCCAGCGGCAGCGGGTAGGGCAGCCTGCCTGGCAGCAGCCGCATCGTGCCCACGGTGAACTCGCCCGGCACACCCACCAAGGCGGACTTGCACTCCACCAGCGCGGCATGGTGGCCCGAAAGGTCCCCCGGCACGGGCGCGGCCAGGGCCACCAGGCCGGCGGGCTGGCCGGGGTCGGTGCTGTGGTGCACCTCCTGGCCTGGGCTCAGCGCGCCCTCGGCATTCATCAGGAACATGCGACGCTTCAGCGTGCCGCGGTACTGGCTGCGCGCCACCACCTCCTGGCCGGGGTAGCAGCCCTTCTGGAAGTTCACCCCGCCAGTGAGTTCGAGATTGACCATCTGCGGCACGAACTGCTCCACCGTGGCAGCAACCACCCTTGCCACGCCGGCCTGCACCTCCAGCCAATCCCAGCGAGTACGTGCCAGAGGTGGCAGCGCAGGTGCCGGGAGATTTGCTGGCTGCACCAGCAGCCAGCGTAAGGTTGAAGCGCCCGCGGGCAGTCGGATGGCACGTGATGCACCGAAGGACAGCACAGCCCAGGGCGCGCCCGGCAGCGTGGTGCCGGCAGCCTCGGCCAGCCATTGCTCGGCGCGCAGGCCCGCCAAACCGTACAAGGCCCACTGCCCATCGGCTGATGAGAGCTTGCACTTGGCACGCAGCACAAACATGGACAGGCGCTTGAGCGTGGGCGCCAGCAAGTCGGCACTGCAGGCCAGCGCAATCTGCTCCGGCGCCGCGCGCCAAGCGATGAACGTGGCCAGCAGCCGTCCCTTGGCCGAGCAGTAACCCGCCAATCGGGCCTGGGAGTCCCCCAGGTGCAGCATGTCCTGCGTGAGCTGTCCGTGCAGAAAGGAGGCGCTATCCGGTCCCGTGGCCAGGATGACTCCCCAGTCATGCAGGCTGCAGGCGCCGTCGAGGGGCAGGACAGCCTGTTCGGCGAAGGGCAGGGGGCTCGCGGTCTTCTCGGTGTTGCCTGGCATGGGGGACGTCATGGGCTGATTATCATCAGCCGCCATGCCCGCTCACCGATCGAGGTCTCGTCGTCCAGTGTCACGTCCCCAGGGGGGCATCGTCATCAGGGCCCTGTGGGGGCTGGTGCTGGTCGCCAGCCTCTTGGTGGGGTCCGCCGCGATGTGGACCTTTCGGCCACTGGAACTGGCGGCGCCGGTGGTGGACCTGTCGGTCGAGCCCGGAATGACGCCACGCGAGGTGGCACAGGCCTGGGTGACCGCGGGGGTGAACACTTCACCCGACCTGCTGTACGAGTGGTTCCGCTGGTCGGGCCAGGCGCGACGCATCCGTGCGGGCAGTTACGCCGTCGAACCCGGCACCTCCCCCCGGCAACTGCTGGAAAAGATGGTGCAAGGCGATGAGCAACTGGAGTCCGTGCGCCTGATCGAAGGCTGGACCTTCAGGCAGTTCCGTCAGACGTTGGCGCAGGCGCCGCATCTGCGTCCAACTTCCGCCAGCATGAGCGACGCCGACCTGATGCAGGCACTGGGATCGCCGGGCGTGTCACCCGAGGGCCGGTTCTTTCCGGACACCTACCGCTACAGCCGCGGAGTCAGCGACCTCACGGTCTTGAAGAGCGCCAAGCAGGCCATGCAGCAGCGCCTGGAGGCGGTGTGGGCGCAGCGCGCTGCAGGCCTTCCGCTGAAGACTGCGGACGAAGCCCTGGTGTTGGCCTCCATCGTGGAAAAGGAGACCGGCCGCGCGGCTGATCGAGGGCGCATCGCCGGTGTGTTTGTGAATCGTCTGCGCATCGGCATGCCCTTGCAGACCGACCCGACCGTCATTTACGGCCTCGGAGAGGCATTCGACGGAAACCTGCGAAAGCGCGATCTGCAGACAGACACGCCCTGGAACACGTACACCCGCCGCGGCCTGCCACCAACGCCCATCGCCATGCCCGGGTTGTCGTCGCTCCGTGCCTCGGTGCGCCCGGAGCCCACCCAGGACCTCTATTTCGTGGCGCGGGGCGATGGCAGCAGTGTCTTCAGCCCCACGCTCGACGCCCATAATCGAGCGGTGAATCAATACCAGCGGGGCGGGCGATGAGCCCGCGGCCCCCCCGCAGTGCCGCAAGGCGCTGCGGCAACGCGACTGCAAGGTTTCATCGATGACCGGCCGCTTCATCACCTTCGAAGGCATAGACGGCGCTGGCAAGTCGTCCCACATCGCGCCCCTGGCCGAATGGCTGCAGGCTCGGGGGCACACGGTCGTGGTCACGCGCGAACCGGGAGGCACGCCTTTGGCGGAGGCCCTTCGCGAGTGCGTGCTACACCAGCAGATGGACGCGATGACCGAGGCCCTGCTGGTGTTCGCCGCGCGCCGTGACCATCTCCAGCAGCAGATACGTCCGGCACTGCGCGCCGGGCATACCGTGTTGTGCGACCGCTTCACTGACGCAACGTTTGCATATCAAGGAGCAGGGCGGGGCTTTGACCTGTCGGTGCTCAACCAGTTGGAGGGCTGGGTGCAGGAAGGCCTGCAGCCCGATCTCACGCTCTGGTTCGACCTGCCTGCGCGCATGGCCAGCCAGCGGCGGGCGGCCGTGCGCGCCGCTGACCGGTTCGAGGCCCAGGATGACGGCTTTTTCGAGCGCGTTCGACAGGGCTACCAGCAGCGCCGCGCTGTCGATACGGGTCGCTTCGAAGTGTTGGACGCTTCGCTCTCGCGCGAACAGGTCTGGGGGCAGTTGTTGGCGGCGATGGAAGGCCGGGGATGGTGACCCGGCGCGCCGAGGCCGTTTCCGACGATCTCCAACCGCTGCGTCCGGAAGACTTGGCTCTGCCCTGGCTGGATGCGCCTTTGCAGCAGGCGCTGGGACAACACCGGGGGCATGCCTTGCTGGTGTGCGGCCATGCCGGCGCCGGGGTGCTGGAGTTCCTGCTTCGTCTATCCCAGGCCTGGTTGTGTGAAGGTCGGGCCTCTGATGTCGCCATGGCCTGCGGCCACTGCGGCAGCTGCAAGCTCTTTCTGTCGCACACCCACCCCGACTTCCGCCTGCGCGTACCAGAAGCGTTGGCCGTCGCACGCGGTTTCCCGGTCATGCGGGACGAAAAGCGCAAGCCCAGCCGTCAGATACGTATCGACGAGGTGCGTCAGGCCATTGACTGGATGACCACCACCTCGGGCCGAGGCAAGGGAAAGGTCCTGGCGCTTCACCCGGCAGAAGCCATGAACGCAGCCTCGGCCAGTGCCCTGCTCAAGACGCTGGAGGAGCCACCGCCCGGCGCTCGGCTGGTGCTCAGCACGGCCGACCGGGGCTTGCTCATGCCCACCGTCTTGAGCCGTTGCCAGATGCTGCAGTTGGCGCGGCCGCCGCGCGCGCAGGCCCTGGCATGGCTGGAGCGCAAGGGGCTGGCCCAGGCCGACGTTCTGCTGGATGGCGCCGGCGGCATGCCCTTGACCGCGCTGCAGTGGCACCTTGAAGGCGTGAGCGGGGCCTCCTGGCTGTCGCTGCCTCATGCGGTGGCAACGGGCGACACCGCTGCGCTCACGGGGTGGTCCATTCCGCGGGTGGTGGATGCCCTGCAAAAGTTGTGTCATGACGCCGCCAGCCGGGTGGCGGGTGGTGAGGCGCGCTTCTTTCCTTCTGCCCGGTGGCCCGAAGGGGCAACGCTTGAGCGCCTGACACAGTGGTACAAAAGCCTGCAGCGTGTGATGCAACACGCTGAGCACCCCTGGAGCGAGCCTCTGCTCATTGAATCCCTGGTGGCAGAGGGTCGCGCGGTCTGGCACCCGGAGCCCGAGCGCGGCGTCACCCGTGCCTCCCGCGCTACCCGAGCCAGCCCCGCCGCTCCCGCTTGACTCTGCCGCTGCAAGCCTGGCCTTGCCTGCGGGCCTTGCCTGATCCCGGAAAGCCTGTCTGCCTGATGTTTGTCGATTCCCACTGTCACCTCAGCTTCCCTGAACTGCATGCCCAGATCGGACACATTCGGCAGGCCATGGCCAGCGCCCGGGTGGACAGGGCCTTGTGCATCTGCACCACGCTCGAAGAGGCGCCGCAGGTCATGGCGCTCGCCACCCAGTACGACAACTTCTGGGCCACGGTGGGAGTGCATCCCGACAACGAAGGTGTGAGTGAGCCCGAGGTGGAGGTGCTGGCAGCCCTTGCCCGGGCACCGCGCGTGGTGGCCGTGGGCGAAACAGGGCTGGATTACTACCGGCTGGGTGACAGGACGCTGGAGCAGATGGAGTGGCAGCGCCAGCGCTTTCGAGTGCACATACGTGCTGCTCGGCAGGCGCAGCGTCCGCTGGTCATCCACACGAGAAGCGCCGCGCAGGACACCTTGCGGCTGTTGGTGGAGGAGGGCGCGCAGGCAGTGGGGGGCGTCTTTCATTGCTTCACCGAGTCGGCCGAAGTGGCCAGGGCGGCGCTGGACCTCGGGTTCTACATCTCGTTTTCGGGCATCCTCAGCTTCAAGAACGCACAGGATCTGCGTGACGTGGCGGCTTTCGTGCCGATGGATCGTTGCCTCATCGAGACCGACAGCCCATACCTGGCGCCGGTGCCCTTTCGGGGCAAGACCAATTCGCCCGCCTACGTGCCCTACGTCGCGCAGGCCCTGGCGCAGGCCAAAAGCTTGCCGGTGGAGGAGGTGGCATGGGCGACCAGCCGCAACTTCGAAGCACTGTTTTTGCGTCCTCCGGTGGAGCCCTTGTCCAATGCAACATCCGCAGTAAATGATGAGAACGTTATTTAAGAGAGTTTTTCAACTCCTTGTGGCATTGAGCTTTTCTTTCGCTCATGCTGGAGCATATGAAGACTTCTTCAAGGCCTTGGAACTGGACGACGGCCGCACAATCACCCAACTGCTCAGGCGCGGGTTCGATGTGAATTCGCCCAGCGAGTCTGGCCAGACACCTCTGTTTCTGGCCCTGAGAAATGGCGCTCACCAGGCCGTTGCCGCGCTGCTCACGGCGCCTGACCTGAAAGTGGAACAGGTCAATCAGGCGAACGAAACGGCCTTGATGATGGCCGCGCTGCGCGGTCATCTGGACTGGTGCAAGCGTCTCGTGGAGCGTGGTGCTGCCGTCAACCGTGAGGGCTGGACGCCGCTGCAC
>JBIKMY010000265.1:0-3780 GCA_044358945.1 Rubrivivax sp. | reverse complement strand
GCATCTTCACGTGACCGAACTGGGCCCAGCCTTGCGGGTCCACGCTCACGGCGGTGCGCAGGTAGACGCTGGCGTCCGTGGTGCCCTCGGGCCCCATGTCGTCCCACCAGTTGATGAAGTCAGGCTGCCAGCTCTCGAGCGCGCGCTGCAGCGTACGGTCTTCGCTCAGGTTGACGTTGTTGGGAATCTTCTCGCTGTAATTGATGCTGGACATGAGATACCTCGGTGTGGAGTCAGTTCGAGAAAACAGGGGGATGGAGGGGACTTAAACGCGATTCCAGTCAAAGGCAGCCTTGTCGCCCTTGCCATAAACCTTCAGGGCACCCTTCTCGCCCACGGCGTTGGGGCGCTGGAAGATCCAGTTCTGCCAGGCGGTAAGGCGGCCGAACACGCGGGTGACCATGTTCTCCTTGCCGTTGAAGCGCAGGTTGGCCTCCATGCCGGTGAGGGCGTCGGGGCTCATGGCCACGCGCTCTTCGATGGCGATGCGGGTCTCGTCGGCCCAGTCGATGTCGTCCGGGTTGCTGGTGTTCAAGCCCAGGGCGAAAGCGGCGTCAGCGTCCAGCGCCTGGCCGGCCTTGGCGCGCACCGCCTCGAGGGCCGGGGCTTCCTCGTAGAAACGGCGCTGCAGGCGGCTCTGGCCGGTGGCCATGGGGTACAGGCCGAAGTTGAGCTCGCCCACGGTGATGGTCGGCGGCGTGTCGCTGTCGGGCAGGGCCAGGTGGTAGATGCGGTCGCAAGCCAGCGCCATTTCCAGGAAGGTGCCGGCGAAGCAGGAGCCCTCGTCCACCAGGGCGAACAGGCTGCGGCTGGACACGTCCAGGCGGCTGAAGGTGCGGCGCAGGTAGCCCACCGTCTCGCGCACCAGCCAGTGGCCGGCCTGGGCCTGCAGCACAGCGTCCATGGCCAGCACGTTCTTCGCGTCACCCTGCGAGCGGATCAGCCAGGTGCCGATGTCGAGCTCGTTGGTGCGCAGGTGCAGGATGGCGTCTTCCAGGTCACGGGCGAAGGCCAGCGGGTACCAATTCACGCCAGCGGCCTCGATGGCGGCCGCGTCGGACTCGATGGCACCTGCCGGGGCCTTGGCCGCGAAGGAGGCGGTGCGCTTGGCGCGGTCGATCTCGACGGTGAGGTGGGTGTAGCTGAGACGGTCGGCTTCGAGGGTGCGCACCAGGGGGGTCAGGCTTATGCCCTTGGCACCTTCGGGGCGGTTGCTGCCAGCGGCCAGGGCCAGGGCACGCTCTTGCACCTTCTGGGCAAACACCGCCGGCTTGGCGATGTCGTCCACCAGGCGCCAGTCCTTGGCCTTCTGGCCGCGCACGCCTTCCACGCTGGTGCAGAACAGGTCGGCCAGGTCGTGGCGCACCTTGCGCTTGTCGGTCACGCGGGTCAGGCCGCCCGTGCCCGGCAGCACGCCCAGCAGCGGCACTTCGGGCAGGCTCACGGCGCTGGAGCGGTCGTCCACCAGCAGGATCTCGTCGCAGGCCAGGGCCACTTCGTAGCCGCCACCGGCGCAGGCGCCGTTGACAGCCGCCAAGAACTTCAGGCCGTTGTACTTGGAGGAATCTTCCAGGCCGTTGCGCGTCTCGTTGGTGAACTTGCAGAAGTTCACCTTCCAGGCGTGGCTGGACACCCCCAGCATGAAGATGTTGGCGCCAGAGCAGAACACCTTCTCCTTGGCGCTGGTCAGCACCACCGTGCGCACCTCAGGGTGCTCGAAGCGGATGCGGTTGATGGCATCGTTGAGCTCGATGTCCACACCCAGGTCGTAGCTGTTGAGCTTGAGCTTGTAGCCCGGGCGCAGGCCGGCGTTCTCGTCGAAGTCGGCCTTCAAGGTAGCCACAGCGCCGTCGAACGACAGCTTCCAGTGGCGGTACTGGGACGGGCTGGTCTGGTAGTCGACGCGGAGGGAAGTGCTCATGGTTGTTTCCGGGGTCTGTTCAGGTGTTTGACGAATTCGAATGCATGTTGAGCGATTCGAGATGACGCATCATATTGCGTGTTTTGGATTGCCGTCAAGCACTATCATGCATCTTTTGTTCTCGCCTGTTAGCCCGACATCGACAAGGCTTGGCGGAGGGTGCGGCGCAGGAGCTGGAAGGTCTCTTGCAGCGGCTGGGCGCTGGTGTCGAGATGGAAATCTGCCTTCGAATAGAAGGCGGCGCGGCCGGCCAGGATGCCCTTGAGGTCTTCCATGGCCTCTTTGCTGGCGGCCATGGGGCGCATGTCCCCTTGGGCGATCACGCGCCGCATGTGGTCCTCGGGCGCAGCCTGCAGCCACACCGAGGTGCAGTGCGTGAGCAGTTCGTTGAAAGTGGCCGGGTCCGACACCAGGCCGCCGGGCGTGGCGATCACCGCCTCGGGGTAGATCTGGATGGCCTCTTCCAGGGCGCGGCGCTCGTAGCGGCGGTAGGCGTTCTGGCCGTACAGGGCCTGAATCTCCGAGGCGCGGCAGCCGGCAAACTTCTCGATCTCCCCGCTGAGCTCCACGAAGGGAAAGCCCAGATCCTCCGCCAGCATCCGCCCAAGGGTGGACTTGCCGGCGCCGCGCAGCCCCACCAGGGCGATGCGCGAGCTGCGAGCTGCGGGGCCGGTGGTCGCACCCGTGCCGTGCAACAGCTCACCCACGGCCACACGCACACGGCGCAAGCTGGCCTCATCCCGCCCAGAAAGCAACTCGCGCAGCATCAGCCACTCGGGCGAAGAGGTGGTGATGTCTCCGGTCAACTCCGCCAATGAGCACTGCAGCGCTTGCGCCACTTGCAGCAGTACCAGGACCGACGCATTGCCCACCCCGTATTCAAGATTGGCCAGGTGGCGCTCGGACACCTCTGCGGCCAGTGCCGTGGCCTTGCGGGTCATGCCGCGCCGCGCTCGCAGTTGGCGCACGCGCTCTCCCAGGGCCACCAGGAACGGGTTCTTGCCACGATCTTCTCCTGGGGCGGCGGCCAAATGGCTTTCCCCACCGTCAGGGACGTGGTGGCTCTCCGGCGCCCCCGGCACCAGGGCAGAACGTCCAGGACTGGGTGTTTTCACGGATACAGGCATTATATTGCTTGACACACTGGAAGACCGGCTCTAAAGTTTATGCAAGCACAATACTGCATCTTACCTGAGGGTGCGAGCCTGATGCAGATCAAAGCCTCTGGAGACCCCCATGTCCGTTGAACAGTTCCGCACCCAGATCGCCGAGCTCAGCGCCGCGCTCGCCGGCCGCCCTCTGGACGCCTCGTTGGACGCCTGGTTGAACGCCGAACACGGCGCTGGGTCTGCCACCTACGCCGCCCTGAAGGCCTCATGCGAGGCGGGCGTGAAGGAAGGCTGGCTGTGCAAGCGAGAGGGCGGCGGCATCCGCTACGGGCGCATCTTCAAGCCGGCTGAGGATCTGAACGGCTTCTCGGTGGATGTGGTGGACATGGCCGACATCGCCGGCCCGCACCACGTGCACCCGCAGGGCGAGATCGACCTCATCATGCCGATCGAAGGCGACGCCAAATTCGATGGCCGGCCGGCGGGCTGGTGCGTGTACGCGCCGGGCAGCGCCCACCGCCCTACGGTGAGCAGCGGCCGCGCGCTGGTGCTGTACCTGCTGCCGCAAGGGCAGATCGAATTCACGAAGTGAGCGGGCCGCACGCGACCCGGGTGCTGAGCACACCGGACGCAAGACAGGCACCGCCAACCCACACCACAGCAACCGTCTTGAACGTCAACCCAAATGAAGCGCCTGATCCCACGGCTTGCCGCTTCTGACCATTGCATTGAGGATGGTCAGGAGCTTGC
>JBIKMY010000053.1:0-9269 GCA_044358945.1 Rubrivivax sp. | reverse complement strand
CCGACGCCCGACTACGCCAAGAACCCGCATCGCTCGATCAAGCCGGAGTTCTTCGTGGGCGTGGGCATCTGCTCGCACCTGGGTTGCTCGCCGTCCGACAAGTTCCAGACGGGTGCGCAACCTTCGCTTCCGGACGACTGGGCGGGCGGCTTTCTGTGCCCCTGCCACGGCTCCACGTTCGACGTCGCAGGGCGCGTGTTCAAGAACAAGCCCGCGCCGGACAACCTGGAAGTGCCGCCGCACATGTACCTGTCCGACACGATGCTGTTGATCGGCGAGGACAAGAAGGCCTGACGGTCTTGCATCCCCTGACATTCAGATTCACCCGAGGCAAACATGGCTGAATTCAAGGAAGCGCCGGCTGGCGCGCCAGTGGCACAAAAGCTGATGACGTGGGTCGACAACCGGTTCCCGGCGTCGAAGATGTACAAGGAACACCTGTCCGAGTACTACGCACCAAAGAACTTCAATTTCCTGTATTTCTTCGGCTCGCTGGCCATGCTGGTGCTGGTGATCCAGATCGTCACGGGCATCTTCCTGGTGATGCACTACAAGCCTGACGCGAACCTCGCTTTCGCTTCGGTCGAGTACATCATGCGCGACGTGCCCTGGGGCTGGCTGGTGCGTTACATGCACTCCACGGGCGCATCGGCGTTTTTCGTTGTCGTGTACATGCACATGTTCCGCGGCATGCTGTACGGCAGCTACCGCAAGCCCCGCGAGCTGGTGTGGATCTTTGGTTGCGCCATCTTCCTGTGCTTGATGGCAGAGGCCTTCCTGGGCTATCTCCTGCCCTGGGGTCAGATGAGCTACTGGGGCGCTCAGGTGATCGTGAATCTGTTCGCCGCCGTGCCCTTCGTTGGTCCGGACTTGGCCCTGCTGATCCGCGGCGACTACGTGGTGAGCGATGCAACCCTGAATCGCTTCTTCAGCTTCCACGTCATCGCCATTCCGCTGGTGCTGCTGGGCCTGGTGGCTGCGCACATTATCGCGCTGCACGAAGTGGGTTCGAACAATCCTGACGGCGTGGAGATCAAGGCCAAGAAGGACGAACAGGGCCGCCCGCTGGATGGCATCCCTTTCCACCCCTATTACACAGTGCACGACATCATGGGCGTGTCGGTGTTCCTGCTGATCTTCAGTGCCGTGGTGTTCCTGGCGCCTGAGATGGGGGGCTATTTCCTGGAGTACAACAACTTCATCCCGGCCGACCCGCTGAAGACGCCGGCCCACATCGCGCCAGTGTGGTACTTCACCCCTTACTACTCGATGCTGAGGGCCATTACGGACCCCATGGTCAACGTCTTTGTGGTGCTGGTGGGTGTGGGCGCGGCGGTCACGCTGCTGCTGGGCCGACTGACCAACACCGCGAAAGTGGTCGTGATCGTGGCCTCTGTGGTGTTCATCGGCTTGCTGAAGGTGTTTGACGCCAAGTTCTGGGGCGTGGTGGTCATGGGTGGTGCGGTGATCATCATGTTCTTCCTGCCTTGGCTGGACAACAGCGCTGCAAAGTCCATCCGCTACCGGCCGACCTGGCACAAGTGGATGTACGCCATCTTCGCCATCAACATGCTGGTGCTGGGCTATCTGGGCATCAAGCCTCCGTCAGACGCTGGCACCCTGATTTCGCAAGTGGGTACGATCTTCTACTTCGGCTTTTTCCTGCTGATGCCATGGTGGAGCCGGATTGGCGAGTTCAAGCCCGTGCCTGATCGCGTCACTTTCCAGCCGCATTGATTGCCCCGGAGCCTTGCATCCATGATGAAGAAATTCCTCCTGACGCTCGTGGCGGCCCTGGCGATCATGGGCAGTCCGGCGCGTGCCGCAGGCGATGGCATTGATTGGGACAAGTTCCCTGCTGAGCGCGTGACCGACATGGCCGCCCTGCAGAATGGCGCCAAGCTGTTTGTCAACTACTGCCTGAACTGTCACGCGGCCGAGTACATGCGCTACAACCGGCTGCGCGACATTGGTCTGACGGAAGAGCAGATCAAGGGCAATCTGTTGTTCACCGACGCCAAGGTTGGCGAGACCATGAAGGTGGCCTTGAATTCGAAGGAAGCCAAGGAGTGGTTCGGCGGCGTGCCGCCCGACCTCACCGTGATTGCCCGCTCGCGCTCCGCTGCCGGCAAGGGCACGGGTGCCGATTACATCTACACGTATCTGCGCACCTACTACCGGGACGAAACCAAGGCCACGGGCTGGAACAACGCTGCCTTCCCCAACGTGGGCATGCCGCACGTGCTGTGGGAGTTGCAGGGTCAGCAGCGCGCGGTCTATACGGACGTGGTGGATCCCAAGGATCCCAAGAAGGTGACTCACGTGTTCAAGGGTTTGGAGCCCATTACCCCTGGCACCCTGACGCCCACCCAGTACAACGAGGCCGTGGCCGATCTGGTGGCCTATCTGAAGTGGATGTCTGAACCCAACCAGGCAGACCGGGTGCGCCTGGGGGTGTGGGTGCTGATGTTCCTGGGTATCTTCACGGTCATCGCCTGGCGCCTGAACGCTTCGTTCTGGAAAGACATCAAGTGAAGGATCGGGCCCGGACGTGTCCGGGCCCCCGTGCGCAGTGGCAGCTGTACTGCTCCCACTGCGCTTGTTGTTTTCGAGGCACGTCTTGTGCCGACTTGACCTGCGCCATGCCTGCGTCCTTCATTCCGTGCAGGATGCGCGCGTTGAAATCCAACTGATCGAACCGACAGGGAAACCGCTGCCATGATGGTCCTTTACTCCGGCACCACCTGCCCGTACTCGCACCGCTGCCGCTTTGTGCTCTTCGAAAAGGGCATGGACTTCGAGATCCGCGATGTGGACCTCTTCGCCAAGCCGGAGGACATCGCGTTGATGAATCCGTACAACGAGGTCCCCATCCTTGTGGAGCGCGACCTCATCCTGTATGAGTCACACATCATCAACGAGTACATCGATGAGCGCTTTCCGCACCCGCAGTTGATGCCCGGCGATCCGGTGGCACGTGCCCGTGTGCGGCTGTTCCTGTTCAACTTCGAGAAGGAACTGTTTGCCCAGGTCAACCTGCTGGAAGGTCGGGGCGTGAAGGCCACCGACCGCCAGCTGGAAAAGGCGCGCGACCAGATCCGCGACCGTCTGACCCAGCTCGCGCCCATCTTCATGAAGAACAAGTACATGCTGGGCGATGACTTCTCCATGCTCGATGTGGCGATCGCACCGTTGCTGTGGCGCCTGGATTACTACGGCATCGAGCTCTCGAAGAACGCAGCCCCCTTGCTGAAGTACGCCGAACGCATCTTCTCCCGGCCGGCCTACATCGAGGCGCTGACGCCTTCCGAGAAGGTGATGC
The DNA here is from genome assembly GCA_044358945.1 of Rubrivivax sp. Classification (GTDB taxonomy): domain Bacteria; phylum Pseudomonadota; class Gammaproteobacteria; order Burkholderiales; family Burkholderiaceae_C; genus Rubrivivax. The sequence goes on along the minus strand of JBIKMY010000053.1, from coordinate 5,947 downwards.
GCAAGTAAGGTCCGCAAGGCCCTGATGCCACTGCACATCGCCGCGCTTCGACAGGCCTGCTCCCGCTCCGATGACGTCACCTTTGTCGCCTGAGTCCCAAGGCACGCCTACCCGGCCTTATCTCGTGCGTGCCCTGCACGAATGGTGCACCGACAACGGCTTCACGCCCTACCTTGCGGTGTTTGTGGACGGGTCGGTCCAGGTGCCGATGGAGTACGTGAAGAACCAGGAGATCGTGCTCAACGTGGGCTTCGATGCCACCAGCGGACTGCAGATGGGCAACGAGTTCATCGAGTTCAAGGCCCGCTTCGGGGGCGTGGCGCGCGACATCGTGGTGCCGGTGGACCACGTGGTGGCGATTTACGCCCGTGAGAACGGTCAGGGCATGGCGTTCCCCGCCCCCAAGACCGGTCCGGCTTCTGCAGAAGCGGCTGTGTACGAGGATGATGAGCAGGATGCGCAGCCCGCAGTCGTCGGGCCGCGACCCGTGGCCTCGGTGATTCCGCTGATCAAGCCCGAATCGTCGCGTCCGGGCGCAGCTTCCGGCCAGACGCCTACGGAACCGGACGATCCGACCAAGCCGCCCACTGGAGGGCGCCCCGCCCTCAAGCGGGTGAAGTAACGCTGCGCGGGTGCACGGGCGCGGCCCAGCCCGCGCCATAGAATCCCGACTTCGCCGACTTAGCTCAGCTGGTAGAGCATCCGCCTTGTAAGCGGGAGGTCATCCGTTCGATTCGGATAGTCGGCACCATCGGTGCCGACGGAGCCTGGCTTGGTTGCGGTGGCGAAATCCGGATGCGTACGTTCTCCACGCCCAAGCCCAGGCCTCGCACGGCCTCATCGATTCTGGGCAGCAATTGGCGCGACTTTGCCGCGGCAGCGCCGGTGGCAGCCAGCATCGTCCATTGCTTGTCTTCCACCGGTCCGGGGCGCATCTGGGCGCTCAGGTCGGCCCCGAGGACAGGGCGAGCCGCCTGCATACACTCCAATGACAGGCGCCAGCGCCCGAGCAGGGAACCCAGGGTGGGGCTTTCCTGCAGGGCGTGGGCCACGGAGACGGTGCCGGGTGGCGGCTTCGGTCGCATTCCGAAAAGTGTAGAGCCAGGAGGCGCGCCATGCAGATCATGATCACCCATGACGTGAGTGCCCGCGTGCGCGTGTTCCAGTTCAGCCGCTGGCAACTGGCGCTGGTGGCCGTGGGGATTGCGTTCGTGCTGATGCTGTCTTCCGGGGCGATCTACCACTGGTTCTTCCTCAAGGCGGCACGCGAGGGCTGGCCGGTGGTAAGCGCGGTCGTTAAGTGGGTGGTGCGTGACGAGATCGCGCAGCGCGACCGGTTCATGCGGGAGAACCTGGACGCCATCGCGCAGAAAGTGGGCGAGGTACAGGCCAAGCTGGTGCGGCTGGAGGCCGTGAGCGAGCGCGTCTCCGGGCTGGCCGGTGTCAAGCCCGAGGAATTGCAGTTGCAGCCGCGGCCCGGCGTGGGCGTCCCCTTGCCGGAGGGCGGGCGGGGTGGCCCCGGCGGCTCGGCTGCGCCGAATGCGGGGCGTGGTGGCGCGTACCTGCCGCTTCGCAACCCGACACTGGAGGAACTGACGAGCACGGTGACAGGGCTGGACGGTCTGTCAGACCTGCATGCCGATGTGTTCACGCTCATCGAGTCGCGGCTTTTCGAGGAGCGCATGCGGCGTCTGTTGGTGCCCAGCGTGGCGCCGGTGGTGGGTCCCGTGGGATCAGGGTTTGGCTTCCGGTCCGACCCGATCACCGGACGAACCGCCCTGCACACGGGGCTGGACTTCCCCGCCGAGCCCGGCACGCCCATCCGGGCCGCCGCCGGCGGCGTGGTGCTGGACGTCGGGGTGCACCCAGAGTACGGCCAGACCCTGGAGCTGGACCATGGCAACCGCCTGTCCACCCTGTACGCCCACCTGAACCGATCGCTGGTCAAGCCCGGCGACATCGTGCGCCGGGGTCAGGTCATTGCGGAGGTGGGCAACACCGGGCGCTCCACCGGCCCTCATCTGCACTTCGAGGTGCTGCTGCAGGGCGTTCCGCAGAACCCGGCGCGGTTTCTGGGGGAAGCCGAGCCAGCCCCCTGGGAAGCGTCGGCACGCAGGGCCTTGAGCGGTGATTCCCCACGCGGTTCACGAGGGGGGGCAGTGGTAAAATGACGAGCTTTTTTTCAGTGAGTTCAGCCGCATGTTGCCCAAGTTCCTGACCCAGTTGTTCGGCAGTCGAAACGACCGCCTGCTGAAGACCTACCGGCGGGCGGTGCAGCAGATCAACGCACTGGAGCCGGCGTTCGAAAAGCTGGACGACTTGCAACTGCGCGGCAAGACCGATGAGCTGCGCGCTCGGCTGACCAAGGGCGACACGCTCGATCAGCTTCTGCCCGAAGCCTTCGCCGCGGTGCGCGAGGCTGGCAAGCGCACGCTGAAGATGCGCCACTTCGACGTCCAGCTCATGGGCGGCATGGCCCTGCACCAGGGCAATATCGCCGAGATGCGTACGGGCGAGGGCAAGACGCTCATGGCCACGCTGCCTGTGTACCTGAACGCGCTGGCTGGCAAGGGTGTGCACGTGGTGACCGTGAACGATTACCTCGCGCGACGCGACGCCGAGTGGATGGGTCGCCTGTACGGCTTCCTCGGGCTGACCGTGGGCGTGAACGTCCCCGGCATGAGCCGCGAGGAAAAGCAGGCTGCGTTTGCCGCAGACGTCACCTACGGCACGAACAACGAGTTCGGCTTCGACTACCTGCGCGACAACATGGTCTACGAGGTGTCCGAGCGCGTGATATCACGCGGCCAGCACTACGCCATCGTGGACGAGGTGGATTCCATCCTGATCGACGAGGCCCGCACGCCGCTCATCATCAGTGGCCAGGCGGAGGACCACACCGAGCTGTACGTCAAGATCGACGCCGTGGTGCCGCATCTCAAGAGGCAGATTGGCGAGGCGGACCCGCGCACGGGTGAGGGCGTCATCGAGCCCGGCGACTTCACGGTCGACGAAAAGCAGCACCAGATCTTCCTGACCGAGGACGGCCACGAGAACGCCGAGCGCCTGCTGGCCGCCGCCGGCCTGCTGGCCGAAGGTGCGAGCCTGTACGACCCGGCCAACATCACACTGATGCACCACGTGTACGCCGCCCTGCGCGCGCGCCACCTCTACCACCGTGACCAGCACTATGTGGTGCAGGATGGCGAGGTCATCATCGTCGACGAGTTCACCGGCCGCCTGATGACGGGCCGGCGCTGGAGCGACGGCTTGCACCAGGCCGTGGAGGCCAAGGAGAGCGTGGCCATCCAGAACGAGAACCAGACCCTGGCCTCGGTCACCTTCCAGAACTACTTCCGCCTGTATGCCAAGCTATCGGGCATGACGGGCACGGCCGACACCGAGGCCTATGAATTCCAGGAGATCTACGGTCTGGAGACGGTGGTGATCCCGCCCAACCGGCCCACGATCCGCAAAGATGAGCTCGACCTCATCTACAAGACCACCCAGGAAAAGTACAACGCGGTGACCGCGGATATCCGCGAGTGCCACGAGCGCGGGCAACCGGTGCTGGTGGGCACGACTTCCATCGAGAACTCCGAACTGGTCTCGGCTCTGCTCACCAAGGTGGGCCTGCCGCACCAGGTGCTCAACGCCAAGCAGCATGCGCGCGAGGCGGAGATCGTGGCACAGGCCGGGCGGCCGGGCGTGATTACCATCGCCACCAACATGGCCGGTCGAGGCACCGACATCGTGCTGGGCGGCAATGTCGAGAAGCAGGTGCAGTTCCTCGAGGCCGACGCCAGCCTGTCCGACGCACAGAAGCAGGAGCGCGCACAGCAACTAAACGACGAGTGGCAGGGCCTGCACGAGCAGGTCAAGGCCCAGGGCGGTCTGCGCATCATCGCCACCGAGCGTCACGAGAGCCGCCGCATCGACAACCAGCTGCGCGGGCGCTCCGGCCGCCAGGGCGACCCGGGCTCCAGCCGCTTCTACCTGAGCTTGGACGACTCGCTGATGCGCATCTTCGCGGGCGACCGCGTGCGCGCCATCATGGACCGCCTGAAGATGCCCGAAGGCGAGGCGATCGAGGCCAGTATCGTCACGCGCAGCATCGAGGGCGCGCAGCGCAAGGTGGAGGCGCGCAACTTCGACATGCGCAAACAGCTGCTCGAATATGACGACGTGGCCAACGACCAGCGCAAGGTCATCTACCAGCAGCGCAACGAGATCCTGGAAGCGCAGGGCCTGGAAGACCGCATCGCCAACCTGCGCCGCAGCACGCTGACTGACGTGGTGCAGGCCCATGTGCCCGCCGAGAGCGTGGAAGAGCAGTGGGACTTGGCTGGCCTGGAGAAGACGCTGGTCGAGGAGTGGAAGCTGGAGGTGGCGTTGCAAGCGGCCGTGGAGGCCAGCGATTCCATCACGGCCGAGGACTTGCTGGAGAAGGTGCTGGCTGCGGGCGATGAGCTCTTCCAGGCCAAGCTCGATTTCGTGGGCGCCGAGCAGTTCACGCCCTTCATGCGCATGGTGCTGCTGCAGTCCATCGATTCGCACTGGCGTGAGCACCTGGCGGCGCTGGATTACCTGCGCCAGGGCATCCACCTACGCGGCTATGCACAGAAGAATCCCAAGCAGGAGTACAAGCGCGAGGCGTTCGAGTTGTTCGCCCAGATGTTGGACTTGGTCAAGGCCGAGGTCACGCGTACCCTGATGGCTGTGCGTATCCAGACCCAGGACGAGGTGGCCCAGGCGGCCGAAGCCATCGAGGAGCGCGCCAGCCAGCTCAGCAACGTCACCTACACGCACCCCAACGAGGACGGCAGTGTCTCGCAGGAGACCGACCCCGCCACGCAGGTGGCCGAGGTGCCGAAGGTGGGCCGCAACGACCCCTGCCCCTGCGGCAGCGGCAAGAAGTACAAGCAGTGCCACGGCAAGCTGGCCTGACCCGGCTGGCCTGCGGCTGAATTGGAGACGCTCCCATGCCCGTGAACCTTGTGGCCCCGGATCCGGCCGGCCTTCATGCGGTGGCCGGCCTGCGCATCGGCACCGCGATGGCCGGCATCCGCAAGGCCAACCGGCGCGATCTGGTCCTGTTCCTGCTCGACGAAGGCGCCGCGGTGGCGGGCGTGTTCACGAAGAACCGTTTCTGCGCTGCTCCCGTGCAGCTGTGCCGCGAACACCTGGCCGCGGTCGCACCAGGCCAGGGTGTCCGCGCCCTAGTGGTCAATACCGGCAACGCCAACGCCGGCACCGGTGCCGACGGCCTGGCCCGCGCCCGACGCACCTGCGAAGCCCTCGCCGCGCACCTGGGCGTTGCAGCGCAGCAGGTGCTGCCGTTTTCCACGGGCGTGATCATGGAGACCCTGCCGGTCGAGCGCATCGAGACCGGCTTGCCGGCCGCCTTGGCCAACGCATCGGCCCCCGCACCCGCGGATGGCGCGCGCTGGGCCGAGGCTGCCCAAGGCATCATGACCACCGACACGCTGCCCAAGGCGGCGTCCACTCAGGTACAGATCGGTGGTCGTACGGTCACCGTGACCGGCATCGCCAAGGGCGCCGGCATGATCAAGCCCAACATGGCCACCATGCTGGGCTACGTGGCCACGGACGCGGTGATTTCCCAGGGCGCGCTGCAGCACCTGGTGCGCGAGGCGGCGGATGCCAGTTTCAACCGCATCACCATCGATGGCGATACCTCCACCAACGACAGCTTCGTGCTGATGGCCACGCAGGCCGCGGGGCATGCACCGATAACGTCGCTGGACAGCGAGGACGGGCGCATCCTGCGCCAGGCCGTGGTCGAGGTCGCCCAGCGCCTGGCGCAGGCCATCGTGCGCGACGGTGAGGGCGCCACCAAGTTCATCACCGTGCGTGTGGACGGGGGGCGAACCAAGGCGGAGTGTCGGCAGGCGGCCTACGCCGTCGCGCACTCACCCCTGGTGAA
>JBIKMY010000052.1:0-9481 GCA_044358945.1 Rubrivivax sp. | reverse complement strand
CAGCTCGGGACTACTTCGTCGCGGCCACGCCCGCGGGGGGGCTGGTGTGGATCTGCCGCACCCGCTTGCCGCAGCCCCAGGGTGAGGGGGGCTGGCTTCTGCAGGGCTGGTTTGCCTGAGACCGCCCGCCCGCGCACTTTCGTGCGGGCGGGTGCTGCAGGTGCTGCGGGTGCGGTGGCTCAGCGCAGGCCGGCGTCTGCGTTCACCGCCGCCGGGTCCACGCCCAGCTGCGCGGCCGCCTCCAGGATCTCCTGCCAGGTGGTGCCGTCCACCGGGATGCCCTCTACCGACCGACGGGCGCGGCTGGCGCGCTCGGGCTCACCGGCCACCAGCACCTGCTCTACGCCTTCTCGCGGGGGCGAGGCCTTGACCCACTCGATGAAGCCCGCAGCCTCCTGCTCGAAGGCGCCCGTCTCGCCCAGCGCCGCCGGGTTCAGCAGCACGCTGAACATGCCGTTGAGCACACGGCGCTTGCTGGCATCGCCATCGCGTTGGGTGTGGCCGCCGGCCAGCGCGCCGCCCAGCAGTTCGCACATCACCGCCAGCCCGTAGCCCTTGTGGGCGCCGAAAGTCAGCAAGGCGCCCCAGGGCGGGATGACGCTGTAGCGCGGGTCCTGCGTGTCGCGGCCGTGGTCGTCGATCAGGCAGCCCGGGGCCACAGGCTCGCCCTTGTTGTGGGCCACGCGCGTCTTGCCCTGGGCGATCATGCTCGTGGCGAAGTCCAGGATCACCGCGGGGCGGCCCGGCAGGGGCACGCCGATGCACACCGGGTTGGTACCGAAGCGGGCATCCCCGCCGCCGAAAGGCGCCACGACGTTGCGCGCCACCACGTTGACCAGGTGGATGGAGATCAGGCCCGCTTCGGCGGCCTGCTCGGCCCAGGCGCCGATGCGGCCCACGTGGTGGGCGTTGCCCAGGGCCACGATGCAGCTGCCGTGACGGCCTGCGCGTTCGATGCCCATGGCCATGGCCTCCCGGCCCACCACCTGACCAAAGCCGGCCTGGCCGTCCAGGCGCAGCAGCGCGCCAGAGTCCAGCACCGTGCGCACATGGGTGTTGGGGGTGAGCCCGCCTTCCAGGAAGGCCTGGGCGTACCGCGGCAGCATGCCGATGCCGTGGGAGTCATGGCCCGTGAGGTTGGCATCGATGAGGTTGCCCACCACCGCCTGCACCTCCGGTTCCTGGCTGCCGAAGCCACGCACCACACGGCACATGGCGGCAGTCAGCCGGTCCAGGGGAATGAGGTGGGTCGTGCTCATGGAGAGGTGCCTTCAGGGTCCGCCTCGAAACGCTCGGGCGGGAGTTTGGTTCGACGGCGAACGATGACCAGCAGCACTGCCACGGCCAGCACCAGCAGCGCGGCCGGTCCGTACCAGAGCACTGCGGTGGAGCCCTTCACAGGAGGGCGGTACAAGACGAAGTCCCCGTAGCGCGCTGTCATGTACTCGGTGATCTGCTCGGGCGTGTCGCCGCGCTTGAGCATGTCTCGCACTTGGTTGCGCAAGTCCACGGCAAGCCCGGCGTTGGAATCGGCGATGGTCTGGTTCTGGCACACCAGGCAACGCAGTTCGGCCGAGATCTTCATCACCCGGGCCTCCAGCACGGGGTCGGCCGCCGCGGGTTGGGCCTGACCTGGCTGGGCCACCGATGCCGACGACAGGGCCCATGCCAGGACGGCCCCGCAAAGCGGTGCCCAAAGGCGAAGGCCTCGCAGGCACTGGCGAAGGCGCGCTAGCGGCGTGGGTACCTGGACGCAGTGAGACAAACGATTCAACACCTCAGACCCCCAGTTGCTTGAGCACCGGTTCGAGCTTCTGGCTGATCACCTGCGGTGTCAGGGCGCCAACGTGCTTGAAGCGCACGATGCCCTGGGCGTCGATGACAAAGGTTTCCGGCACGCCGTACACACCAAAGTCGATGCCCACCTTGCCGTCGAAGTCGATCAGCGTGGCCGCGTAGGGGTTGCCCAGGCGCTCCAGCCAGTTTCGGGCATCGCCCGGGCGGTCCTTGTAGTTCAGGCCGATCACCGGCACCTTGCGCTGCTTCGCAAAGGCCACCACCAGCGGGTGTTCCTCGCGGCAGGGCGCGCACCAGGAGGCCCAGACATTCATCACCCAGACCTTGCCCAGCAGGTCTTCGCGCTTGATGGTCTGCGCGGGGTCGTCCAGGCGCGGCAAGGCAAAGGCTGGCGCCGGCTTGCCGATCAGCGGCGACGGCACTTCCCGTGGGTTGAGGCTGAGGCCGGCATAGAGGAACCACGCCAGGGCCACGAACAAGGCCAGCGGGATGAGGAATCGCAAACTCTTCATGACGGCTTTGCGGAAGGCTTTACGCAGCAGCGGAGGCGGCTCTCGGGGAAGGTTCGTCCGCGGTCTTCTTCTGCCGGTAGCGCCTGTCTGTTGCTGCCAGCAGGCCACCCAGGGCCATCAGCACGCAGCCGCCCCAGATCCAGTCGACGAAGGGCTTGACGTACAGGCGCACGATCCACGCACCACCCTCGACCGGTTCGCCCAGCGAGACGTACAGGTCGCGGACCAATCCGGTACGGATGGCCGCTTCGGTCATGGGCATGGTCTGCACCCGGTACACACGTTTTTCAGGTTCCATGCGTGCCACCAGGCGGTCGCCGCGCGAGACGTCCGTCACGTCCACCAGGCCCCGTACCGCCTGGTAGTTCGGTCCTTGCACTTCTTTGAACTCCTTCAGCGTGAAGCGCAGGTTGCCGATGGTGGTGGCATCGCCCGGTTTCATCTTGACGTCGCGCTCGACCTCATGGGTCTTCACGATCGTGACCCCGAAGATGAACACGGCCACCCCGAGGTGGGCGACCATCATGCCCATGGTGGCGCGCGGCAGTTGAGAAGTGCGCCGCAGCATCATGCCCAGGCCCTGCCCCTTGGGTGACACGCGTTCCCACAGGTCGGTCAGCACACTGGCCACGATCCACCAGCCCAGCAGCATGCCCAGCACCGACATGAAGCTGATGCGCTCGGCAATCCAGGCGCTCAGGCCGGTGGCCAGCACGGTCACCACAGCCGCCCAGCGCAGGCGCACCGCCAGATCCGGCAACTCGGCCTGCTTCCAGCGGGCCATGGGGCCCACGCCCATCAGGAACACCACCGGCGCCATCAGAGGCGCAAACACGGCGTCAAAGTAGGGCGGGCCCACCGAGATCTTGCCTTTGCCCAGCGCGTCCAGCACCAGGGGGTACAGCGTGCCCAGCAGGACGGCGGCGCAGGCCACCAGCAGCAGCACGTTGTTGCCCAGCAGCAGTGTCTCGCGTGACAGCAGTGAAAAGCGGGCGCCCAGGCCCACTGAGGGGGCACGCCAGGCGTACAGGGCCAGTGATACGCCCACCACCACCACCAGGAATCCCAGGATGAACAGGCCCCGTGTCGGGTCGGTGGCGAAGGCGTGCACGGAAGACAGCACGCCCGAGCGCACGAGGAAGGTGCCCAGAAGCGACAGCGAAAAGGCCATGATGGCCAGCAGCACCGTCCAGCTCTTGAAGCTGCCGCGCTTCTCGGTCACGGCCAGCGAATGGATGAGGGCCGTGCCCACCAGCCAGGGCATGAAGGAGGCGTTTTCCACCGGGTCCCAGAACCACCAGCCGCCCCAGCCCAGCTCGTAGTACGCCCACCAGCTGCCCAGGGCGATGCCCACGGTGAGAAACATCCAGGCCACTGTGGTCCAGGGGCGTGTCCAGCGGGCCCACTGGGCATCCAGGTTGCCACCAATGAGCGCAGCCACGGCGAAGGCAAAAGCCACCGAGAAGCCCACGTAGCCCATGTACAGCAGGGGCGGGTGGAAGATCATGCCCGGGTCCTGCAGCAGCGGGTTGAGGTCGCGGCCATCGGGTGCTGCGGGGAACAGGCGGTCGAAGGGGTTGGAGGTCAGCAGGGTGAACAGCATGAAGCCCACGGTCACCAGTGCCATCACCGATACGATGCGCGCCAGCACCGGCAGCGGCAAGTGGCGGCTGAATCCCGCCACCGCCGCCATCCAGCCCACCAGCATCAGGATCCACAGCAGCAGTGATCCTTCGTGACCACCCCACACGGCTGCGATCTTGTAGGCCATGGGCAGGGCGGTGTTGGAGTTTTGGGCAACGTACAGCACCGAGAAGTCGTCGCGCATGAAGACCGCAGTGAGCGCCAGGTAGGACGCTGCCACCAGCAGCAGCACCCACACCGCGCCGGGTCGGGCCAGGGCCATCCAGTTCGGCCGCTGAAGCTGGGCCCCCGCCAGGGGCACCACCCCCAGGATGAGCGACAGGCCCAGCGCCAGCCACAGAAGAAAGTGTCCGAATTCCGCAATCATGGCTTGGCTCCCTGTACCGACTTGCCGTAGGCTTGGTCGCCCCCTTGGGCCTTCTTCATCGCCTCTGCGGCCTCAGGCGGCATGTAGTTTTCATCGTGCTTGGCAAGCACCTCGCGGGCCATGAAGACGTCGCCTTGCAGTTGCCCTTGCGCCACGACCCCTTTGCCCTCCTTGAACAGGTCAGGCAGGATGCCTTGGTAGCGCACGGTCACGGCCTTGGCGGTGTCGGTGATGACGAAGTTCACGTGGACGCCGTCACGTTTGACGCTGCCTTCCTCGACCAGTCCGCCAATGCGGAAGGTGCGTTGCTTGGGGGCTTCCTGGGCCACCACCTGCGAGGGCGAGTAGAAGAACACCAGGTTGCTCTCAAAAGCGTTGAGCACCAGGGCGGTGATGGCGCCGACGGCAGCCAGGCCGCCCAGGGCCAGGGCCACGCGCTTGTGGCGGGTCTTCATGCGTCCTCCTCGTCACGGCCTGCTGAGGTGCCGTGCGGTGTTTGGGCGGCCTGCTGCAGTGCCCGGCGGCGCCGTTTCGCTGCCAGCAGGGGTTCCAGGGTCATCACCGCAAGGCACACGGCATACGACCCCCACACGAAGAACCCGTGGCCCCCCATGTCGAAAAACTCAGAGGCGCTGTTCCAGTTCATGGCGTGGCTCCTTGTTGGCGACGGGCCAGATCCTGCACCCAGGTGGCGGATTGCTCGCGTTCGAGCACCATAGCGCGGGTGCGTGTGAAGACCACAGCAAAAGCGTAGGCCCAGAAGGCGAGAGACATGATCAGCATGGCCGTCAGCATGGTCGTGGCCATCTTGGGCGCAGCGGTCAGGCTCACCGAGGCGCCTTGGTGCAGTGTGTTCCACCACTTCACCGAGAAATAGATGATGGGCACATTGACGGAGCCCACCACCGCGAGCAAGGCGCCGGCCTGGTCGGCCCGTCGCGGATCGTCGATGGCCTCCGTCAGGGCGATGTAGCCGAGGTAGAGGAACAGCAGGATCAGCTCGGAGGTCAGCCGGGCGTCCCATACCCACCAGGTGCCCCAGGTGGGCTTGCCCCAGAGGGCGCCGGTCCACAAGGCCAGGAAGGTGAACAGGGCGCCTGTGGGTGCGATGGACCGCGCCACCATGGAAGCCAGCCGTGCGTTGAAGGCCCATCCGATGGCGGCCCAGAAGGCCATCACCATGTACAGGAGCATCGACATCCAGGCCGCCGGTACGTGAATGAAGATGATGCGGTAGACCTCGCCTTGTGTAGCGTCAGTGGGCGCCACGAAGAAGCCCATCCACAAGCCCACCGCCGTCAGACCGACAGCCAGGGCCCAGAACACCGGCACCAACACGCCCGTGATCGCGTAGAAGCGCGGGGGTGAGGAGAAGGTGTAAAACGTCAGAGGCATGCGGGGCTGCGTCATTCAGTCGATATTCTCAGGGCTGCGGCGGTGGCCAGAGGGGTGCCGACGAGGGTGGCGATCAGCAGGGCCGCCAGCAGCGAATGATGCCCCGATGCAGACAACCCTGACTCCACCGCGTCTACGGCGCCGGCGCCAAAGATCAGGGCGGGCGTGGCCAGGGGCAGCACTATCAGGATCAGCAGCATGCCGCCGCTGCGCAGGCCCAGCGTGAGCGCGGCGCCCAGGCCGCCCAGCAGGCTGAGGATGGGCGTACCCAGCAGCAGCCCCACCACCAGCGTTGCCAGTGCAGGCGCTGACATGTCAAAGAGCAAGCCGATGACCGGTGCGGCCACGATCAGCGGCAATCCGGCCACCAGCCAGTGGGCCGTGGCTTTGGCCAGTGCCACGGCCACGGCCGATGCAGGGGCGCGCAACATCTGCTCCAGCGAGCCGTCCGCCATGTCGCCGGCGTACAGGGTGTTGACCGACAGCATGGTGGCCAGCAGCGCACAGACCCAGACGATACCTGGGGCGATCTGGCGCAGCGTCTGCGGCTCTGGACCCACGCCCAGCGGAAAGAGGCTGACTGCCACGAGAAAGAACACCACTGGCAGGAGTGAATCGATGCGCCGCCGCGCGGCCAGTCGGAGGTCGCGCGCCAGGATGGCAAGAAACAGATGTCTCAAGGAGGCTTCCTCAAGCCAGCACCGAGTAATCGTCCAGGTTCAGCACCTGCGGTGGCGGGTTGCGCAGGCTCAGGGACTGATGGCTGGTCAGCAGCACCGCGCCGCCTGCTGCGGCATGTTCGGACAGCAGACCGTTGAGCACCTCCACGCCGCGGTCGTCCAGCGCGTCAAAGGGCTCGTCCAGCAGCCACACGCGCGGCCCGCCGGGCAATGCCAAGCGCGCCAGCGCAACCCGGCGCCGCTGTCCCTGGCTGAGCGTGCGTACCGGGGCCTGGGCGCGCGAGGCGATGCCCAGCCGGCGCAGGGCCTCGATCACCTCGGCCCCTTGGGGAGTGCGACCGCCCAGCGCGCTGACGAAGCTCAGGGCCTCGGCTGCCGTGAGATCGTCCTTCAAGGCATTGGCATGCGCCAGGTAGCCCAGCTGCGAGCGCAGCAGGACCGGGGCGGTCTTGAGGCCCTGGCCCAGCACCCGGATCTCTCCCTGCGCCGGGGTCGACAGTCCGGCCAACAGCCGCAGCAAGGTGGTCTTGCCCCTGCCGTTGCGTCCTCGCAGCCACATGATCTGACCGGCCCGAAGGGACAGACCGAGGTTCTGGAACAGTCGCCTGTCCCCTCGGCTTCCGGCCAGAAGCGTCGCTTCCAGCAACGGTGGGTCAAGCTCGGCGCTTGAGGTGCTGGGTGGCATCGGCTCAGGGTTTCGCAGCGCTTGGCCGGCCTTGCCGGGCCGGCCTGGACAGGGCGCGGAGCGGGCTCACCTGGGCCACCGCACCGAGCCCATGGCTTCAAAGCGCGCCTCGGTGCCGAGCACGCGCTCCAGCGTCCCGCCCGTGAACCGGCCCGTCAGCGTGTAGGGCAGGTCGCCTCGCGGCAGCCGGTCGTTGAAGCCCAGCATCTGCAGGGTCTCCGGCAGGGCCGACACCGTCACGGCCACCTTCATCAAGGTGTCGCCATGCGCGGGCACGGAGCCCGTGGCATCCGTCACCCCTGTGCCGACCATGCGGTTGTTCAGGTCCAGGGTCAAGGCCATGCCCTTGAAGTCAATCGGCTTGGGGTTGGGGTTCTGTATGCGCAGGTGGAGTTCGAACCGCCGCTCCAGAGGCTCGCCTTGCAGCCTTTCGATCGACAGCAGGTGTACCGAGGGGGGCGATGCCGACCACGGCAAGAGCGCGCAACCAGCGGTCAAGGAAGCGGCGGCTGCAGCGGTACCGAAGGCTGTCAGAAGCCGCAGGGCCTGGCGCCTGGGATGCCCGGCTTGGGGTTGGCCGGTGGAGGTGAAATCGGGCATGTTCGGGCTCCGTTTCGATGCGACAGTCGGGCTGGGCAGGCTGCGGCAGCCACGGCCCCTGCTCAGTACGCCAGCCCCATCGCCTCGCGCACGTCGCGCATCGTCTGGCGGGCGACACCCCGGGCGCGCTCGGTGCCCTCGTCCACGATGGCGCGTACGCGCTGGGGGTTGGCCACCAGGTCTGCGGCACGGTCGCGCCAGGGTTGCTGCTCGCGAAGGATGGCGTCGATGACCGGCTGCTTGCATTCCAGACAGCCGATCCCGGCCGAGGTGCAGCCGCGCACGACCTGCTCCTGCGTGCTCGCATCACTGTAAACCTGGTGGAACTGCCACACGGGGCAGCGGGTCGGGTCACCAGGATCGGTGCGACGCACGCGCTGGGGGTCGGTGGGCATACGGCGGATCTTCACCTCCACCTGCGCGGGTTCTTCGCGCATGGCGATGGTGTTGCCGTAGCTCTTGCTCATCTTGCCGCCGTCCAGCCCGGGCAGCTTGGCCACTTCGGTGTGCAGGGCCTGTGGCTCCACCAGGACGGTCTTGCCGCTACCGCGCAGGTGGCCGTTCAACAATTCGGTGTCGTTCGGGGTCCAGCCCGAGACCGATACCGCCGCCTTGCGCAGGATGGACTCCCCCTTGGCCAGCGCATCGGCGGAGCCGGTTTCGCCAAAGGTCTTGCGCTGCTTGTCGAAGTAGCGCGCGTCGTCCTTGCCCAGTTTGGCCAGGGCCGCCAGCGCCAGGGCCTCGAACCCGGGGTGACGCCCGTAGAGGTGGTTGAAGCGGCGGGCCACCTCGCGCGTGAGTTCCACGTGCGAGGCCTGGTCCTCGCCCACTGGCACGTAGGTCGCCTTGTAGATCAGGATGTCGGCCGCCTGCAGCAGCGGATAGCCCAGGAAGCCGTAGGTGGCCAGGTCCTTGTCCTTAAGCTTGTCGATCTGGTCCTTGTAGGTCGGCACGCGCTCCAGCCATCCCAGGGGGGTGCCCATGGCCAGCAGCGTGAACAGCTCAGCATGCTCGGGCAGGCGGCTCTGGATGAAGATGGTGGACTTGGCAGGGTCCAGGCCGGCGGCCACCCAGTCGATGACCATGTCGAAGACTGTCTTCTCGATGACCTCGCGGCTTTCGTAATGCGTGGTCAGCGCGTGCCAGTCGGCCACGAAATAGAAGCAGTCGTGTTCGTCCTGCAGCCGCACCCAGTTCTTGAGCGCGCCGTGGTAGTGGCCCAGGTGCAGGGCGCCAGTGGGACGCATGCCGGAGAGGACGCGGGATCGCATGAGGTCAGGCCAGGAATCGGGGATCGGGCCATTCTCGCAGACCGCCTGCCCCGTACACTGCCTGGTCGCCCCATGAAGCGCATCGTCATCCTGATCTCCGGCCGGGGCTCCAACATGGAAGCTCTGGTGCAGACTTGTGCACAGGAGGCCTGGCCTTCGCGCATCGTCGCGGTGATCAGCAACCGGCCGCTGGCAGCCGGGCTTGCGTTTGCGCGCTCTCATGGCATCGCGGTGGACGTGGTGGACCACCAGGCCTACGCCGAACGGCTGTCCTTCGATCAGGCGCTGGCTGAAGCCGTCGACCGGCACCAGCCGGATCTGGTGGTGCTGGCCGGGTTCATGCGTTTGCTGGGCGAGACATTCGTCCGCCGCTATGAGGGGCGCCTGCTGAACATCCACCCCTCATTGCTGCCGGCCTTTCCCGGACTGCACACCCACCGCCGTGCGCTGGAGGCCGGCTGCAAGGTGGCCGGCGCCACGGTGCACTTCGTGACGACAGCGCTCGACCACGGGCCGGTGGTCATTCAGGC
>JBIKMY010000051.1:0-9545 GCA_044358945.1 Rubrivivax sp. | reverse complement strand
GGATGGCCGCCCAGGCCGGCTGTATGAACAGCAGGCCGTAGGCGATGACAAAGCTGATGGCGCTGACCAGATGCAGGCTCTGGTTGATGCGGCTGTGGTGGTAGTAGCGGTGGTCGTCCCAGCGCTGGACTTGCAGAGTCTTCAGAAATCCGTTCACGGCGGTCCTCGGTGGATGGGGATGTGCCCGGCGGGCGGGCGCGTCGGATGTTCCCCAACGCGCATGAAAAGTCGGTGACATCCCGATGACAGCAATGTCGCGTTCCTGTCATCGAGCAGTCGCAATCCAGGCCGAGCATCGGGACATGAACGGATTCACCCAAGACGCCGATCCCGAACTGCTGGTGCACGAATATCCTGCGCCCAGCCGCAGCCTTCGGGTGAGCTTCGTCACCGAGACCTACCCACCGGAAGTCAATGGCGTGTCCATGACCCTGGCACGCCTGGTGGAGGGCTTGCATGCGCGCAATCACGACGTGCAACTGGTGCGACCGCGCCAGCGCGGTACCGATGCGCCGGGAGCCGCGGAGCGCTTCCACGAGGTGTTGATGCGCGGGCTGCCGGTGCCGCGCTACCCCAGCCTGCGCATGGGTGTGCCCTCCAAGCGCCACCTGGTGCGGTTGTGGTCTCTGCACCGCCCAGACATCGTGCACATCGCCACCGAGGGCCCCCTGGGCTGGTCGGCGCTGCAGGCGTGCCGGCATCTGAAGCTGCCGGTGACCTCGGACTTCCGTACCAACTTCCACGCCTACAGCCAGCACTACGGCGTCGGCTGGTTGCGCAAGCCCATCATGGCTTACCTGCGCAAGTTTCATAACGCCACCCGTCGCACGTTCGTGCCGACCGGGGCCCTGCAGCAGGATCTGGAGCGCTGCGGATTCCAGCGGTTGCGCGTGGTGTCCCGAGGCGTGGACACGGCGCTGTTCCATCCCGGTCGGCGTGACCAGTCGCTGCGCCAGGCATGGGGTGCCGGGCCTGAAGACCTGGTGGTGCTGTGTGTCGGCCGGCTCGCGCCGGAAAAGAACCTGGACCTGCTCATCCGCGCCTTTGACGCGTTGTCGGGCGAACATCCTTCGGCGCGGCTGGTGATGGTCGGAGACGGTCCGCTGCGTGCCACGCTGCAGTCTCGAAGGCCAGAGATCCACTTCGCCGGCCAACGGACCGGCGAGGACCTTGCCCGGCACGTGGCCAGTGCAGACCTGTTCGTCTTCCCCAGCATGACCGAGACCTTCGGCAACGTGGTGACCGAGGCCTTGTCCAGCGGGGTACCGGTGGTGGCTTACGACCACGCCGCGGCCTCCCAACTGCTGCAGCCCGGCGTGAACGGTCAGCACGTGCCGCTAGGCCAGGAGCGCGCCTTCATCGAGGCCGTGGTGGCGGCGGCCCGCGACCGCCATGCACTGCAGCGCTGGCGAAACGGTGCGCGCCGCAGCGTGGAGGCCCTGGATTGGAGTGGCGTGGTTGCGCGCTTTGAGGCGGAACTGCGTGAAGCGATCAACGACCCGGTGGTGCAGGCCGGCTTCGCTCCGACCACCACAGCGCAGCCATCGCCGCAGCGATGAGCAGCCCGAAGCCGCACAGCAGCGGCACGATAGGTACGTCCAGCGCCACCAGCGCGCCATAGATCGCCAGCATCGCCAGCACGCTGGCGTTTTCGTTGAAGCCCTGGACGGCAATGGACCGGCCTGCGCTGAGCAGGGTGCAACCGCGGTGCTGGAGAAGGGCGTTGAGCGGCACGACCAGGAGGCCCCCGAAGAACCCTGCGAACCCCAGCATCAGCACCGCCCCGACCAGCTGATCCACGAAGGCCACCAGGGCCATCATCAGCCCGAGGAACACGCCCAAGGGCAACACGCGCCTGGCTGCGGCCAGCGGCACCACCCGACCGGCCAGGCCGGCGCCTGCCACCACGCCCACGGCCACGGCCGCCTGCAGATAGGCGGCCTGGTCCAGCGGCAACCGCAAGACATCTGCCGCCCAGCGCAACACGGCGAACTGCAGCGTGGCGCCGACACCCCAGAAAAGGGTCGTGACAGCCAGCGAGAGCCCTCCTTCCCGATCGCGCCACAGGGTGCGATGGGCCTGCCAGAACTCGGTCCACAGCCCCGCCAGGTCCCGCCGTCCGCGGGGGTAGCGCGCACCGCTGTCGGGAATGCCCAGGTTCAGCAGGCCCGCACAGACGTAGGTCAGCAATACCGCGGCCAGTGACAGCAGGTAGGCCGACGGGGCCTGGCCGTCGATGAGCGGCGACACCGTCTGAGCCAGAGCCCGAGCGGTCGGTCCGTGCACCAGCCCATGGCTGACCAGAAAGCCACCGAGCACGGTACCCAGCAGCGCTGCGCAGACGACGGAGACCTCGACCCAGCCATTGGCTGCCACCAGTTGACGGGGTGGGACGATCTCGGTGATGAGACCGTACTTGGCCGGGGCATAGGCTGCCGCCCCCAGTCCGACGATGGCAAAGCCCACTGCCGGGTGCAGCCCCAGGCACAAGGTGAGCGCCCCGAGCACCTTGACGCCATTCATCCAGGCCATGAGCCGCGCTTTGGGTACAGCGTCAGCCAGCGGTCCCACGAACGGCGCCAGCGCCACATAGGACACCGTGAAGCCAAACTTCAGCATCGGCGCCCACCAGGGAGGCAGCCCTTGCTCGATCAGCAGCGCGATGGTGATGATCAGCAGCGCGTTGTCCGCCAGAGCGGACGCGAACTGCGCAGCAATCAGGAGGTGAAAGCCGGCTGGCATACGTCTACCAGGTCAACGGTCTGTAGCCCCCGCCTCGGCAGTTGAGCCCCTTCGTGCCAGCGCCGGCACTGCCGGCGCCTGTTCACGGGGCCCGAAAAAGCAGCGGTTGACGGTTCGTGTGGACCGGTCGCCGCGCCCGGGCTGAAGACAGCAGACATATCTTGCATGGTTCTGCCACAGCAAGTCGCCCCGCTGACGGAATCGTGAAGCTTGTGTGGCGGTGCACGATTCCTGTGGTCGTGTGGCCCGGGAAGTGCCTTACGGCGGGCCTATTGGTGTGTGCGCTGCCTGCACTTGCAATGCTTGGCTTGGGTTCACACCGCTGTCATGAAACTTTCGCAAACTCGAGCTTCAAGCCGGCCGGCAACACCGACATCGTGTCGCCGCCGGCCTCCCATAGACTGACAGTCCGGCTTTGCGTCAGGCGCGCACGCGTAGAGCGTGCTCGCCTTTTTTTCGCGTCGTCCCGGTGCGGCGCACAATACTTCCGTGCCTCTTGTTTCCCATCCTGCCAGTGCGGGCCCGCTCGCTGCCATCGACATCGGTTCCAACAGTTTCCGCCTGGAGATCGGGCGCGTGGCTTCGGGCCGTTACCGGCGCCATGACTACTTCAAAGAGGTCGTCCGGCTGGGTGCCGGCCTGGACGATCAGTCCCGGCTGACCGAGGCGGCTTTCGAGCGTGGCCTGAGCACCTTGGAGGCCTTTGCCGAGCGCCTGCAGGGCTTCGAGCCTTCGCGCATCCGGGCCGTCGCGACGCAGACCCTGCGCGAGGCCCGCAACCGGGATGAATTCCTGCGGGCCGCCCAGCGCGTGCTGGGCTACCCCATTGAGGTCATCTCCGGCCGCGAGGAAGCCCGCTTGATCTACAGCGGGGTGTCCTTCCTGCAGCCCTCGGACGCTTCGCGCCTGGTGATCGACATCGGCGGCCGCTCCACCGAGCTGATCCTGGGCCGGGGCCGCACGTCGGGCGCGGCCGAATCATTTCCCGTCGGATCGGTCAGCCTGTCCATGCGCTACTTTGGCGATGGCCGCCTGACTTCCCAGGCCTTCCGTGCCGCCCAGATCGCCGCAGGCGCCGAATTCGAGGAGGCCTTGTCGGAGTTTGCGCCCACCCTGTGGACGGAGGCGCTGGGCTCGTCAGGCACGGCCGGAGCGGTGTCGCATGTGCTCAAGGAGTCAGGGGCGACGGACGGCAGCATCACGGCCCCGGCGCTTGCTGGCCTGATCGAGCAATGCATCGAGGCCGGTCATGTGGACCGGCTGCAGGTGCCCGGCCTGCGCGACGACCGACGTGCCGTCATCCCGGGGGGGCTGGCCATCCTCTACACCTTGTTGACCCACTTCGGCATCGAGCAGATGCGCCCAGCCAAGGGTGCGCTGCGCCAGGGTGTCATCATCGATCTTCATGAGCGCTTGCTGGCGCTGCGCGCCGGCGCACGCGGGCAGGATGTTCGGGACTTGACCGTCTCGGCCCTGCAGGCGCGGTTCGGCGTGGATCTGGCACAGGCCGAGCGGGTGCGTGACACCGCGCTCAGCCTGCACGACGCCGTGTTGCCCGATGCAGATTTGCAGGCCCGTCGTGAACTGGCCTGGGCCTGCGATCTGCATGAGTTGGGCCTCGCGGTTTCGCACCACGACTACCACCGCCACAGCGCCTACCTGATGGCCCACCTGGATGCCCCGGGTTTCTCGCAGAGCCAGCAGCGCCGCATCGGCCAACTTGTGCTGGCCCAGCGGGGCGGCCTGCGCAAGGTGGAGGAGCAACTGGCCGACCCGCTGTTTGCCTGGCAGACGCTGTGTCTGCGCTTGGCGGTGATCCGCTGCCATGCCCGGCAGGCGGAGCCCTCACCGGCCTATCGGCTGGCCCGGCGCAATGGCCGGGTGGGCGTTCTGGGTTGGGTACCGCCCCAGGTGACCCCCAATCCGCGGGCCCTGCACCTGCTGCAGGAGGAGATGCAGGCCTGGGAACGGCAGGGGCCGCTCAGGCTGGAGTTCGCCCAGTAGGGTTTGAGCGCTTCAGCGCCTGTGCGCCTGGTTACCTGGGTGCCTCAAGCGCCCAGCAGGCGCCGGCGGTACGCAGGCGACATCTCGCGCATCTGCAGCATCATCGGCAGATCGGCAGTGCCGAAGGCTGGGTCCCAGGCCGGGGGGCCCAGCACCTTGGCGCCACAGTTCAGATAGCCCTTGATCAACGCCGGCGGGTCCACCTTCAGGCTGTCGTCAAGCTCTTCCACGGGCAGTGCCAGACGTGGCGTCACGTGGTGCTCGATGGGTGCCAGATGGCGCTGCCGCAACTGCGACCACAGGCTGGCCGCCATGTGCCCGCCATCGCGCATCGGGATGCTGGCGCAGCCCAGCATCACGTCCAGCCCGTTGCGCGACATGAACTCCGCCAGGCTCGACCACAGCAGCATGATCACCCCGCCCGTACGCCAGCGCTCGTCGATGCAGGAGCGTCCCAGTTCAGCGATGCGGGGCCGCAGATGGCGCAGCCGCACCAGATCGAACTCGGTGTCGGTGTACAGGCCTCCCACCAGGCGCGCACCGCCCGGTGTGAGCACGCGGTAGGTGCCCACCACCTGGCTTGGCTGGTCGTCGCTGGCCACGGTGCGGATCAGCAGGTGCTCGCAGAAGCGGTCGTAGATGTCGATGTCGTGCGCCGCGGGTGCGCCTGGCAGACGGGACAACTGGGCGCCCATCTCCTGCGCGAACACCCGGTAGCGCAATTGCTGGGCTGCGCGCACCTCTTCCTCCTGCCGCGCCCACACCGCCTGCAATCGCGGGTGTGTGTCGACCTCGCGATGCATTCGCGCGGCGGCATCGGCTGAAGAAGGGTGGACCAGCGAGGAAGGGTTGAATCGGTTCATGACCCGTGATCTTGTCCACCGACAGTGACGAGGCCATGAACCTTCAATGACGTGACCATGACGTCCCGGCAAGCCCCCGGGGCAAGATCGGGAAGACCCTGAACCTTCTGTGTTCTGGCCCGACAATGCAAACGTTGTGGGTAATGGGGAGAAGGTGCATGCGGCGCGTTGTGTTCAACCAGAAGGGTGGGGTGGGCAAATCCACCATCACCTGCAACCTCGCAGCCATCGGGGCCCAGCGGGGCCTGCGCACTTTGGTCGTGGATCTGGACCCGCAGGCCAACAGCACGCGCTACCTGCTGGGCGAGGCCGCCGAGCAGGACCACCCCGGCGCCGCGGGCTTTTTTGAGCAGTCCCTGAAGTTCACGGTAAAGGACGAGGGCGTGGAGGGATTCATCGTGCCCACCCCGTTCGAGAACCTGAGCGTCATGCCCGCCAGCGCCGCGCTGGCCGAACTGCATGCCAAGCTGGAGTCGCGCTACAAGATCTACAAGCTTCGCAAGGGCCTGGAACTGCTGGAAGGTTCGTTCGACCGCATCTGGATTGACACGCCGCCATCCCTGAACTTCTACACCCGCAGCGCTCTGATCGCGGCCCAGGGCTGCCTGATCCCGTTCGACTGCGACGATTTCTCGCGCAAGGCGTTGTACGGCCTGCTGGAAGAGGTGCAGGATCTGCGCGGCGACCACAACCCCGAGCTGGAGGTGCACGGCATCGTGGTCAACCAGTTCCAGGCACGTGCGCGGCTGCCCGGGGAGCTGGTACAGGCGCTCATCGACGAGGGCCTGCCGGTGTTGCAACCGTACCTGAGCGCCTCGGTCAAGGTGCGCGAGTCACACCAGTTGGCACGGCCCATGGTCCATCTGGACCCTTCCCACAAGCTGACGGGGGAGTTCGTCGCGCTGTTCGACGCGCTGCCCGGGGAGGGCAAGCCCAAGGCCGCTCGGCGCAGGTCCCGGCCCGTCACAGACTGACGGGATGTCAACGGCTCACACGTGCTCTGAGCTCAGGCTCGCGTGCAGCAGGATTTCCACCTGCCCTTCGCGCTCCCGCCGCTTGATCCACCACAGCGCCCCCTTGCGCACCGGCCAGGGCTGCATCACGCCGGCCAGCAGGTAGGCCGCCGTCAAGCCCAGCGTGGGCTGATGACCCACCACCACCACGGGCTCCTTGGCGTCGGGCCAACGGGCGGCATGCAACAAAGCCTCCACGGTCTGGTCCGGGCCCAGCGCCTCCATCACCCGCTTGCGACGATCCAGGGCCTGAGCCGTCTGGATCGTGCGCAAGGTGGGGCTCACCAGCACGCGCGCGCCATCTGGCAGGTGCTGGTTCAGCCAGCGCGACATCTTCGCGGCCTGTCGCTCCCCTTTGGCCGTCAACGGCCGGTCGTGGTCCAAGGTCTCATCCGGCGCCTCACGGGCGTCGGCGTGCCGCCACAAGATCAGGTCCACGCTCAAGAGGCCGTCGTTCCATGCAGGCGCATGAGCGCTTGCTGGGCCGAGGGCCCCTGCGTGGCCGTTCGCAGGTAGTCGCCAGAGGGCTGCAGCTCCCAGGCATCCTGCTGGTCCAGCAGGTAGGGGGTGATGCATTCGTCGATGACGCGCTGGCGCAGCAGCGGGTCCAGGATGGGCCAGGCCACTTCCACGCGCCGCAGCATGTTGCGTGACATCCAGTCTGCGCTGCTGAGGTACAGCTCTTCCTCGGGTGCCGCGGCCTCCCCCCAGCGGAAGTAGAAGACGCGGGTGTGCTCCAGGAACCTTCCGATGACCGAGCGCAGGCGGATGTTGTCGGTCACTCCTGGCACGCCAGGCCGCAGGATGCACGCCCCGCGCACGACGAGGTCGACCTGCGCGCCGGCCTGTCCGGCCTCCACCAGGGCGTCGGTCAAGGCGGGGTCCGTCAGCGAGTTGACCTTCACCACCACTCGCGCGGTGTCGCCTTTGCGTGCGCTGTCGCTCACCTTGCGCAGCAGCTCGAGCATGCGCGCGTGCAGCTGTGTGGGGGCGGTCAGCAGCCGCCGGTGCCCGGCAATCGGTGCCAGGCTGGAGAGCTTGAGGAAGACGGCGTCCACATCAGAGGTCAGCTCCGGGTCTGCCGTCAGATAGCCCACGTCGGTGTACAGCCGGGCGGTGCGCGGGTTGTAGTTGCCCGTGGACAGGTGGGCGTAGCGGCGAAGCAAAGTGGTGCCCTTGCGCGGGGTCTCGCGCCGCGTCACCAGCAGCAGCTTGGCGTGGGTCTTCAGGCCCACCATGCCGTACACCACCTGGGCGCCCACGCCCTCCAGGCGTTCGGCCCAGTTGATGTTGGCCTCCTCGTCGAAGCGGGCCTTGAGCTCCAGCACCACGGTCACTTCCTTGCCGCGGCGCACCGCCTCCAGCAGCAAGTCCATCAGCACGCTCTCGGTGCCGGTGCGGTAGACGGTCTGCTTGATGGCCAGCACCTGCGGGTCGGCCACGGCCTGGCGCAGGAACTCCACCACGGGCTCGAAGCTCTGGAAGGGGTGATGCAGCAGCAGGTCGCCTTTCCTGAGCCGCTCGAAGATGTTGCTGCCGCGGGCCCATTGCGCCTGAGGCCAGCCGGGCTCGAACGGGGGGAAGCGCAGGCCGTTGGCCGGTGCCTGGTCGATCAACTGGTTCAGCCGCACCAGGTTGACCGGTCCGTTGACGGGGTACAGCGCCTCGGGCGGCAGGGCGAACTGGCGCAACAGCAGCGCGGAAAGCTCAGGCGGGCAGGAGCTCACGACCTCCAGGCGGATGGCCTGACCGTAGTGGCGCGTGGTCAGGCCGGTGCGCAAGGCCTGGCGCAAGTTGGTCATGTCGTCTTCGTCGACCTCCAGGTCGGAATCGCGGGTGACACGGAACTGCGAGAACGCCTCCACCGTGCGGCCGGGCAGCAACTCCCCCAGATGGGCGCGGATCACGCTGGTCAGCAGCACAAAGCCGTGCTCGCCGGCGGGCATGAGGCGATCGGGCAGGCGGATGACACGCGGCAGCGACCGCGGTACCTTCACGATGACGATGGCGCCGCCCGCAGCATGAACGTCATCGCCCGTGAGACGCAGGATGAAGTTCAGGCTCTTGTTGGCCACCAGCGGAAAAGGATGGGCCGGGTCCAGCGCCACCGGCACCAGCAGCGGACGTACCTGCGCCTCGAAGAAGCGGGCCACCCAGCGACGCTGCTCCTCGTTGCGCTCGGCATGGTTGAGGATGCGAAGGCCGTGGTCGGCCAGGGCGGGCATCACTTCGTCGTTCAGAACGCGGTACTGCTCGTCGATCAGCTCATGGGCCTGCGCCGACAGGTCCACGAACTCCTGGCGTGTCTCGCCCTGTGCGCTCTGGCGAACCAGCTCCAGCCAGTCCGGGAACCGCACCTCGAAGAACTCGTCCAGGTTGGACGAGACGATGGTGATGTAGCGCAGGCGTTCCAGCAGGGGCACATCGGCGCGCATGGCCTGGGCCAGCACGCGGCGGTTGAAGGCCAGCAGGGAAGCTTCGCGATCGATCATGGGGGTGCTTTTTATAGAGCTGCGGCATCGGGCGGAACCCCCGCAATGCCGGGGCGACAGGACCATAGCCACGCGATATGACGGCTTTGTGACATATCTCAGCATTCCATGGTGCGCAGCGCCAACCAATGCAATGCGGTCAAAGATGTCATATGCGGCCGAGGGTTGTCACAAAAGCTTCATGGAGCCAGCCTAGAGTGAGTTCAATAGATGCGAGCCGTCTTTCGCGAACACAAGGGCGTAGCGGTTGGTGAGCACACCCATCGACCTGATTCGCCGTTTCACCGTTTCACCGTTTCACCGTTCACTTCCCAGGAGATTTTCATGAAGCGTCACTTCCTCAAGACCCTTGCGGCCGCCGTGGTGGCCTCCCTGGCCTACAGCGGCGCGGCTCTGGCTGCTGACAGCACGGGCGCCGGCGCCACCTTCCC
>JBIKMY010000050.1:0-9610 GCA_044358945.1 Rubrivivax sp. | reverse complement strand
CGCATCCAGGGCCGGCAGGTGGCGGAGTCACGGATCACGCGCCGTGCCAGCGCCTCATTGGTGCGCCCGCCGGTGACCTTCAGCAGGTCCTGCCAGAACTCTTCTTCCGGGTAGGCGTCCACCAGCACGTCCTGCGGCGCGTCGTGCATGCAGCGCAGATTGCGCGTGTGGCTGGAATTACCGCCGCGGCTCTCGCGCGGGGCCGCCTCCAGCAGCATCACGGAGGCGCCCGCCTCCCGTGCCATGAGCGCCGCGCACAGGGCGGCGTTGCCGCCGCCGATGATCAGAACGTCGACCGTCATGGTTCAGGACTGCGGCCCGGTGCGCCTGCGCCAGGTGACGAATTCGAGGTCGAAGTCGTTGGGGGCAGCGGCGCGCATGCGCTGGCTGCGGGCGATCTCGAAGAGCTGGTCGCTGACCTGGGGGAAGCGGGTGGCGCCCTCGAAGTCGCGGTCGATGAGCGTGAGCTCCAGACCGTCGGCCAGCGGCAGCGCCTGCGCGTACACCTCGCCGCCGCCGATCACGCAGACCTGGCGTGCACCCGCGGCCGCGGCGACGGCGCGCGCCCTCTCCAGCGCCTGCGGGAGGCTTGCAGCGACCTCGGCGCCTTGCGCGGCCCATTGCGTCTGGCGCGTGACCACGATGTTGTGACGGCCGGGCAGGGGGCGAAAGCGCGGCGGTAGCGACTCCCAGGTGCGCCGTCCCATCACCACCGGGCAGCCGGAGGTGACCTCACGGAAGTGCGTCATGTCTTCCGGCACGTGCCAGGGCATGCCCTGCCCGTCCCCGATGACGCCATTGCGCGCCAGGGCAGCCACCAGCACGATAGGGGGCACCGTCGTTGCAGGCCGCGCGGGACTCACACCGCCACCGGGGCCTTGATGGCCGGATGATGTTGGTAATCACGCACTTCGAAGTCCTCGAACTCATAGTCGAAGAGGGACGCCGGTCGACGTTTCAGATGCAGGGTCGGGTAGGGCAGTGGGGCGCGAGAGAGCTGCAGGTCCACCTGCTCGCGGTGGTTGTCGTAAATGTGACAGTCGCCGCCCGTCCAGATGAAGTCGCCCACGTCCAGGTCGCACTGCTGCGCCAGCATGTGGGTCAGCAGTGCATAGCTCGCAATGTTGAAGGGCACGCCCAAAAAGATATCGGCGCTGCGCTGGTAGAGCTGGCAGCTCAGCCGGCCCCTGCCGCCCGGCTCGGTAGCTGGTGCCACATAGAACTGGAAGAAGGCGTGGCAGGGCATGAGCGCCATTTTGGGCAGGTCGGCCACGTTCCAGGCGCTGACGATGAGGCGGCGCGAATCAGGGTTGGCTCTCAGCTGCTGCACGAGCTGCGTGATCTGGTCGATGTGGCCACCGTCGGGGGTGGGCCAGTTGCGCCACTGCACGCCGTACACCGGGCCGAGGTCGCCGTCCTCGCGCGCCCATTCGTCCCAGATGGTGCAGCCCCGCTCTTGCAGCCATTTCACATTGGAGTCCCCGCGCAGGAACCACAGCAGCTCGACGATGATGGCTTTCAGGAACACCTTCTTGGTGGTTACCAGCGGAAAGCCCTCGTTCAGATCGAAGCGCATCTGGTGGCCGAACACGCTGGTGGTGCCCGTGCCGGTGCGGTCGCCCTTGGCCACGCCATGGTCGCGCACGTGGCGCATGAAGTCTTCGTACTGGGATCGGATGGGGCGGTGTGTGGCGGGCGCCATGATGTCGGTCGGTCTGAAGAAGGCGCGATTATGGAGATGGCGCCCGGACCTCGCCTTCACCGTCCCCGAACTGCATGGCGGCCAGCCTGGAGTAAAGGCCGCGGCGGGCGACCAGCTCTTCGTGGCGGCCGATGTCCACGATGCGGCCCTGGTCCATCACCACGATGCGATCGGCCCGCAGCACGGTGGCCAGGCGGTGGGCGATGACGATCGTGGTGCGCCCGCTCATGGCCGATTCGAGCGCTGCCTGCACCATGCGCTCGCTCTCGGCGTCCAGCGCGCTGGTGGCCTCGTCCAGCAGCAGCAGAGGTGGGTTCTTGAGCATGGCCCGCGCGATGCTGATGCGCTGGCGCTGGCCGCCAGACAGCCGCACGCCGCGCTCCCCCAGGAAAGTGTCGTAACCCTCGGGCAGGGCGCAGATGAAGTCGTGCGCGAAGGCGGCGCGGGCGGCGGCCTCTACCTCGGCGTCGCTGGCGTCCGGGCGGCCGTAGCGGATGTTCTCGCGCGCCGAGGTGGAGAACACCGTGCTGTCCTGCGGCACGATGCCGATGCGCGCGCGCAGGTCGGCTAGCGAGACGTCGCGCACCGCCAGGCCATCCACGCGCACCTGCCCCTGGGTGGTGTCATAAAAGCGCAGCAGCAGCTGCAGCACCGTGCTCTTGCCTGCGCCGCTGGGCCCGACCAGGGCCACCGTCTCGCCCGGCTGCACCTGGAGCGTGAAGTCCTTCAGCGCGGCTTGTGTCGGGCGCGAGGGATAGTGAAAGTTCACCGCTTCGAAGGCCACGGACGAGCCCCCCTGCACCGCGGGCAGTGCTTTGGGGGCGCTCGGTTCGGCCACGGGTGAGCGGGCCGACAGCAGTTCCATCAGTCGCTCGGTGGCGCCGGCGGCGCGCAGCAGGTCGCCGTAGACCTCGGACAGCACCGCTACCGAGCCCACCAGGATCATCACGAAGAACACCGTCTGCCCCAGGTGGCCGGCGGTGATATCGCCGCGCAGCACCGCCTGCGTGCCCTGGTACAGGCCCCACAGCAGCGCGCCAAAGGTGGCGGTGATGATGAAGGCCACCAGCATGGAGCGCACACGGGTGCGCTTGCGCGCGGTCTCGAAGGCGTTCTCGGTGCTCTGGTGGAAGCGCTGCGCCTCGCGGGCCTCCTGCACGTAGCTCTGCACCACCGGGATCTCGCTGAGGACCTCGGCGGCGATGGCGCTGGAGTCGGCCACGCGGTCCTGGCTGGCGCGGCTGAGTTTGCGCACGCGCCGGCCGAAATACAGGCTGGGCAGCACCACCAGCACCAGGATGCCCAGCACCTGCGTCATCACCAGCGGGTTGGTCACCACCAGCATCAGCAGCGCGCCCGCGCCCATCACCGCGTTGCGCAGGCCCATGCTCAACGACGAGCCCACCACGGTCTGCACCAGCGTGGTGTCGGTGGTCAAGCGGCTGAGCACTTCGCCGGTCTGCGTGGTCTCGAAGAACTCCGGGCTCTGGCGCACCACGTGGGCGTACACCGCGTCGCGCAGGTCCGCCGTGATGCGCTCTCCCAGCCAGGTGACCATGTAGAACCGAAGTGCCGAGAACAGGCCCAGCGCGGCGCCCACGGCAAAGAGCGCCAGAAAGTGCTGGCGCAGCGCCATCACGCGCTCGCCGGGGTCTGCCGCTATGAAGCCCTGGTCGATCAGCGATTTCAGCGCCACTGGCAGCAGCAGGGTGCTGGCCGCGGCCAGCACCAGAAACGCCACGGCCAGCGTGATCCGGCCCCGGTAGGGCTGCAGGAAAGGGGTCAGGCCGCTGAGCGACTTGGGCGTCTTGGCAGCAGCGCGCGAGGTGTCCTTGGGCATGGGCGGCAGTCTATCGGGCGGGGCGTGCGGCCGGTTACGGGCGCAGCCCATGGTCGCGCAGCACCCTATCTGCCCCGTCATCTCGCTGCTACATTCGTGGAATGGACCAACTGGTACAAAAAGAGCCTGCCGACCACCCAGAGCCCGTGCCTGTTCGCCGTGGTCGTCCACCCAAGGCCGATGCCACGGGGCGCACCAACGACCCCGAGCGCACCATGGCTGACATCCTGGAGGTGGCCATGCGCGAGTTCGCCGACAAGGGACTGGCGGGGGCGCGCATCGACGTGATTGCCGAGGCCATGCGCACCAGCAAGCGCATGATCTATTACTACTTCGGCAGCAAGGAAGGTCTGTACATCGCCGTGCTGGAGGAGGCCTACCGGCGCATGCGGTCGATTGAGGCCGATCTGCATCTGGAAGACCTGCCGCCGGAAGATGCGCTGCGCAAGCTGGTGGGCTTCACCTTGGATTACCAGCGGGCCCATCCGGAGTTCATCCGCCTGGTGATGACGGAGAACATCCACCGCGGGGAGTACCTGCGCCAGAGCGGCGAGATCCAGCAGCTGAACGTGCCGGCCATCCAGGGGCTGCGCTCGGTCTATGAGCGCGGCGTGGCGGTCGGGGTCTTTCGCGCCGGTCTGGATGCCGTGGATCTGCACATGTCCATCAGCGCGCTGAGCGTGTTCAACATCGCCAACCGCCACACGTTTTCGCTCATCTTCCAGCGTGACTTCGATTCGCCCGAGTCCATCGTGGCGCGGCGCGACAGCGTCATCGAGATGATCGTGCGCTTCGTCAGGCGCTGAGGCGGCGCCCCCTGAGCGGGCTGGAGCGCGCACTCCAGCGGCAACGGACTGTTGCGACGAAGCCAGATGCCGACCTTCGGGTTTTCCCGGGTGACATAAAACTAACTGGTTCGTACATTTCTGCTCCAGGAGGCTCGAATGCTCGACAGACTGATCGATGGCTACTGCCGCGTGCTCACACTGGCCGTCGTGGCCTTGTTGGCGGGGATGGTGGTGCTGGTCTTCGGCAATGTGGTCTTGCGCTACGCGCTCAACAGTGGCATCACGGTGTCGGAAGAGTTGTCGCGCTGGTTCTTCGTGTGGATGACCTTCCTGGGCGCTGTGGTCGGCCTGCGAGAGCACGCGCACCTGGGCACGGACATGCTCATCGATCGTGTGGGCCGCAACGGCAAGCGGGTCTGTCTGGCGGTGTCGCAGTTGCTGATGCTGTGGGTGACCTGGCTGATCTTCAGCGGCAGCCTTGAGCAAACGCGTATCAACTGGACCGTAGAAGCGCCGGTGTCGGAGCTGTCCATGGCGTGGCTGTCGGGCGTGGGTGTGGTTTTTGCCATGCTCACGGCGCCCATGCTGATGGCCGACCTCTGGCGCACGCTCACCGGGCAGATACGGGACGAAGACCTGGTGATGGTGCAGGAAAGCGAGGACCGGTTACCCGGGAAGGCTTCGTCATGACCCTCTTCGTCTTCATCGGTTCTCTGCTCCTGGCCATGGCGCTGGGGGTGCCCATCGCCTACGCGCTGCTGGTCTCGGGCATCGCGTTGATGCTGCAGCTCGACACTTTCGACGCGCAGATCCTGGCGCAGAACCTGGTGGAGGGGGCTAACAGCTTCCCGCTGTTGGCCGTGCCCTTTTTCATGCTGGCCGGCGAGATCATGAACGCGGGCGGCCTGTCCAAGCGCATCGTGGTGTTCGCCGCGTCGCTGGTGGGCCATGTGCGCGGCGGCCTGGGCTACGTGGCCATCCTGGCTGCGGTCATGATGGCCGCGCTGTCAG
Source organism: Rubrivivax sp. (assembly GCA_044358945.1). Classification (GTDB taxonomy): domain Bacteria; phylum Pseudomonadota; class Gammaproteobacteria; order Burkholderiales; family Burkholderiaceae_C; genus Rubrivivax. The sequence continues at coordinate 4,269 of JBIKMY010000050.1, read as the reverse complement.
GCTCTGCCGTGGCCGATACGGCCGCGCTGGCGTCGCTGTTGCTGCCCATGATGATCGCCGCCGGACATGACCCCGCGCGCTCGGGTGGCCTCATCGCTTCGGCCGGCATCATCGCGCCCATCATCCCGCCGTCCATCGGCTTCGTCATCTTCGGCGTGGCGGGTGGCGTGTCGGTCAGCAAGCTGTTCATGGCCGGTATTGCACCGGGCCTGATGATGGGCGTGGCCATTGCCTTTACCTGGTGGCTGGTGGCGCGCAAGGAAGGCAATGCGCCGCCGCCCAAGGCCACCACGGCGCAGCGGCTGGTGGCTTTTCGCCAAGCCACGTGGGCGCTGGTGCTGCCCATCATCGTGCTGGTGGGCCTGAAGTTCGGCGTGTTCACGCCCACGGAGGCGGCGGTGGTGGCCGCGGTATATGCCCTGCTGGTGTCCACCCTGGTTTACCGCGAGCTGAAGTGGCACGACCTCTACGGCGTCTTTGCGTCGGCGGCCAAGACCACGGCGGTGGTGATGTTCCTCGTGGCTGCGGCCATGGTGAGCTCCTGGCTGATCACCATCGCACAGATTCCGGCGCAGCTCGTCACCCTGTTGCAACCGCTGTTGGATGATCCGAAGCTGTTGATGTTCGCGATCATGGTGATCGTCATGCTGGTGGGCACCGCCATGGACATGACGCCGACCATCCTGATCCTGACGCCGGTGCTGATGCCGGTGGTCAAGGCCGCCGGCATCGACCCGGTCTACTTCGGCGTGCTGTTCATCATGAACACCGCCATCGGCCTGGTGACGCCGCCGGTGGGCACGGTGCTCAACGTAGTGGCCGGTGTAGGCAAGCTCAAGATGGACGCGGTGACCAAGGGCGTGGTGCCCTTCATGGTCGCCGAGTTCGCGCTGATGTTCCTGTTCGTGCTGTTCCCGCAACTGGTGACCGTGCCAGCCAAGTGGTTCTATTGACGGTGCTTCAGACCGTCACGCTGTTCTTGACCTCTCGTTCCCCTCTCTCAACCCCGCAAGGAGACATCTCATGAAGCGACTGTTCATCAAGACCCTGATCGCCACCGTGGCTGTGGCCGCCTTTGGCGTGGCCAGCGCGCAGGACATCAAGGAGCGCACCATCAAGTTCGGCACCGTCGGTGCCGAGACTCACCCCTCCGTGCCCGGCATGAAGAAGTTCAAGGAACTGGTCGAGGCGCGTTCGGGCGGCAAGATCAAGGTCAACCTGTTTTTCAACGGCACGCTGGGCAGCGACCAGGCTTCTGTGACCGCCATGCAGGGAGGCACCATCGAGATGTCGGTCATGAACACCGGTATCCTGGCCAGCGTGGCCAAGGAACTGGCCATCTTCGACTTCCCCTTCCTTTTCGCCAACGAGAAGGAAAGCGACGCCCTGGTGGACGGCCCTGTCGGCCGCAAGCTGCATGCCAAGCTGGAAGAGAAGGGCCTGGTGGGCTTGTCTTACTGGGAACTGGGCTACCGCCACATCACCAACAGCAAGCGCGCGGTGAACAAGGTGGAAGACCTGGAAGGCCTGAAGCTGCGCGTCATCCCCAACCCCATCAACGTGGCCTGGGTCAAGGCGCTGGGCGCCAACCCCACGCCCATGCCCTTCCCTGAGGTGTACGGCGGCATGGAGCAGAAGGCCATCGACGGGCAGGAGAACCCGGTGGCCGTGATCGCCTCGTCCAAGTTCTACGAGGTGCAAAAGCACATCGTGCTGAGCAACCACCAGTACAACCCGCAATCGGTGGTGATGAGCAAGAGGTTCTGGGACTCGCTGTCGCCCGCCGAGAAGAAGCTCATCGATGACGCCGCTGATGAGTCGGCCAAGACCCAGCGCGAAGCCGGCCGCTCGGCCCTGGCTGCGAATCTGGACATCCTGAAGAAGAACGGCATGCAGGTCACGCAGTTCTCCCCGGCTGAGGTGGCCAAGCTGCGCGAGAAGATGAAGCCGGTGGTGGCGCAGTTCACCGCCAACGTGGGCGAGGCCACCGTCAACGAAGTGATGGCTGAACTCGCCAAGATGCGAAAGTAAGGTTAATTGGAGACACCCCCATGAAGATCCTCGTCCTGCACGGCATCAACCTGAACATGTTCGGCAAGCGTGACCCGGCCCAGTACGGCACGGTCACCCTGGCGCAGATCGATGCCGGGCTGGCGAGCCTGGGCTCGGAGTTGGGGGTGGAGGTGGAGTGTTTCCAGACCAACCTCGAGGGCGAGATGGCCGAGCGCATCCACCGCGCGCACCTGCAGGCGGTGGATGCTGTGGTCATCAACGCCGGCGCCTGGACGCACTACAGCTACGGGCTGCGCGATGCCCTGGCCATCCTCAAGTGCCCCATCGTCGAGGTGCACATGTCCAACGTGCATGCGCGCGAGGCCTTCCGCCACCACTCGGTGTTCGCCGAGATCGTCAAGGGCCAGATCTGTGGCTTCGGGGCCGACAGCTACCTGCTGGGTCTGCGGGCGGCCGTGTCTGCTATACGCGGGGCAGCCTGAGGGGCGGCCGGTTCACCATGCGCATTGACGGCCACACCGAGCTGATCGCCCACATCGGCTTTCCGACGCACTCGTTCAAGGCGCCGCTGATCTACAACCCGTATTTTGAGCAAGCCGGCATCCACGCGCTGGTGGTGCCCATGGGTTGCCGGGCCCATGATTACCCGGCCTTTCTGCGCGCGGTGTTCACGCTCAGCAACATCCGCGGTGCGCTCATCACCATGCCGCACAAGGTGGTCACCGTGGGGTTGGTGGATGAGGTGCGGCCGGCAGCGCGCATCGCAGGTGCGGCCAATGCCGTTCGGCGCGAGCCCGATGGCCGCCTGGTAGCCGACATGTTCGATGGCGAGGGCTTTGTTCGAGGCGTCAGGCGCCAGGGCTTAGACCCTCAGGGCGCCCGGGTGTTGATCGTGGGCGCAGGCGGCGTGGGTTGCGCGATCGCGGCCTCCTTCGCGGCTGCGGGCGTGGCCGGTCTGAGCTTGTTTGATGTGCGGGCTGATGCGGCAGAGGGCCTGGCCGCGCGTCTGCGTGAGCACTACCCGCGGCTGGACGTGCGCACGGGGTCGCATGACCCCGCTGGCCACGACATCGTGGTCAACGCCACGCCCATGGGCATGGAGCCGGGCGACCCGCTGCCCATGGACGTGGACCGCTTGTCGCCCCACACCTTCGTGGGCGAGGTGGTGATGCGCGAGACCATGACGGCCTTTCTGCGCGCCGCGCAGCAGCGCGGTTGCCGCTTCCAGGTTGGGTCGGACATGCTGTTCGAGCAGATTCCCGCTTATCTGGAATTCTTTGGGCTACCCACCACCACGCCTGAGGTGCTGCGCCGGGTGGCGCTGCTGGACGGCGCTGACGGGGCCGACCCGCAGGCTTCGGTGAGAGCTGGTGCGCCCTCGGCATCCCAGCCCCGCGACGTCGAGGCGATCACGGCATGAACCCGTCCCCAGACCGAGAAGCCTTGGCCGACACCTCCAACCCCATGGGCATCGAGGGGGTGGAGTACATCGAGTACCGCGTCAGCCGCCCCCAAGCCCTGGGCCAGGTGCTGGAGTTGATGGGCTTCAGCCCCGTGGCGCGGCACCGCTCGCGTGAGGTGCTGCTGTACCGCCAGGGCGACATGAACGTGATCATCAACGCCCACGCCGGCTCGGGCACCCGTGCCGCGCCGGCGCCGGAGGTGCCGGCCATCGCCGCCATCGCCTTGCGCGTGCGCGATGCCGCCGCTGCGCACCGGCGCGCGCTGGACCTGGGCGCCTGGGACGTCCCGGTGCAGGTCGCCCCCATGGAACTGCACATCCCGGCCATCCACGGCGTAGGGGCGAGCCGCATCTACTTCGTGGACCGGCACCGCGAGTTCTCCATTTACGACGTGGACTTCGTGCCCATTCCCGGCATCGACGCGAAGCCCCCTGCCGTGGCAGGCTTGCGCTGGTTCGGCGTCGTGCAGTACATCGGACCTGAACGCAGCGAGGACTGGATCGCCTTCTACCGCGAGCTCTTCGGTTTCGAGGAGCTGGGCGAAGACCGCAACACCGGCGTGTTGCCCACCGGCCGGGTGCTGAAAAGCCCCGACGGGAGCCTGCAACTGCAGCTGATCGAGCCCGACCCGCTGGTCACTGACGGCACGGAGCGGCTGCAGCGCATTGCCCTGGGCGCCCCGGATGTCCCCGCGGCTGCGGCGGCACTCAAGGCGCGGGGCGTGCACTTCGTCGAGACCCAACGGCTGCACGTGGACGTGCGCGGCGCACTCACGCAAAGTTGGCTCGGCGGC
>JBIKMY010000048.1:0-9768 GCA_044358945.1 Rubrivivax sp. | reverse complement strand
ATTCATGGGCGTGCGGATCTCGTGGCTCATGTTGGCCAGGAAATCCCCCTTCATGCGTGACGCATCCTCGGCCCTGTCCTTGGCCTCGCGCAGCTCGGCCTCCTGCGCCTGTAGGCGCTCGTTGGCCAGGGCCAGATCGGCCGTGCGCTGCAGAACCCTCAACTCCAGGGAGTCGTTCAACTCCCGGTAGGCCTCTTCGGCAAGCTGTCGCTGCGTGACATCACGCAGGATGACCGTCATGAGGTCTTCGCCCTCGATGTGCATGCGCGAGACGGAGGCGTCCGCCGGAAACTCCTGGCCATCGCTGCGCAGGCCGCGCACCAGCGTCAGGCCCGCGACCGCAGCAGGGCCCTGGCCCAGAGCCAGACCTGCACCCTGCGCGGGCAGGCGCCAGGTGCGGGGCCAGTGGTTCTCGGGCAGCAACAGGGCCAGGCCCTGCCCCACCACCTCGGCAGGTTCGTGGCCAAACATCCGTGCCGCTGCGGGGTTGATCATGCGGATCCGGAAGGCCTCGTCCACGATGACGATGCCGTCCGTTGCCGCCTCCACCACCGCCGTATGGCGGGCCGCGCTAGCCTGCAGTTCCTTTTGCACTTGCTGGATGCGGGCGGTCATCTCGTTGAAGTTGCGCGCCAGTTCGGCCACTTCGCGCAAGCCGTCCACCGGCACCGGCTGGCGCACCGCGCCGCGCGCCGCGAATTCCAGGCTGGCCCGCTCAAGGCGGGCCAGTGGCCGGGTCACGCGCGAACGCATGAGCCACGCCAGGGCCAGCATGACCAGGGCAGACACGGCGAGTTGCCGTGCCAGGTGCCGCAGCGACTCATGGCGCGAGGCTTCGATCCTGTGCGTCAGATCCATGTCCACCAGCACCGCCCCCTGGGCCAGGTTGTGGGCCCGGTCTTCAGCGCTTCGATCGTTGTAGGGGACCATGATCCGCACCCGCCGGCGGTCGTCCGACGTCTGCACTTCGCGGGCGTGGCCGGCGAGCACGCGCTGCAGCACGGCCCGGTCGAAGTCGGGAATGACCTGGGCCGCCAGTTCGCCGCGCCAGGCCAGGCGGCTGGCCAGGACCACCGAGCCGTCAGGATCGATCACGGCGATGAAGTCGATGTTGTCAGCGGCAGCCTCCAGCGTCAGGTCAGAGGCCAGGCTCGACGGGCTGCCCAGCGACGCCCGTTCGGCGCTGCGGGCGATTTCCGAGGCCGAGGCCATGCCATCACGACGGGCCTCCTGCAGCAGATCGCCCTGAAACCGATAAAAGGAGTCCAGCGTGGCCATGAGCAGCGCCACGGCCAGCACCGCCATCAGGGCCAGGGGTAAGGCCACCTGCAGGGAGAAGACTCGGCCGGGGCGCATCAGGGCGAAGGCAGGAACCGGGTGTCAAGCAAGTCCTGAAGCGGCAGCACCCGCTCTAGCTGGCGCCGGGCGACGAAATCCTGCTGCAACGCGCGCTGCGCAAGGTCGACCCCACCGCCCGCACGCAGCAGGTCGCGCTGGGCGGCCACAGGAAGCAGGCGATGACCGCGAAATCCTCGCCCGAGCTGCTCCGCCGAGGCGTCCTGCTCGAGGAGTTGATCGTGATGCACACGCAAGCGTGGCGCCATCAGGGGCCAGGCGCGGCCAGGATCCCGCTCGAATTGCTCAAGCGCGGCGAAGTGCGCCGCCACCAGTTGCCGAACGGCGTCGGATTGAGCATCCAGCACGTGCGATCTCACGGCCAGCACACTCGCCAGCCTGTGCGGCAGGCGGGCACTGTCGAACACACGCTCTGCGCCCAGGGCCTCCAGCTGTGACACAAACGGCTCGGTGGTCACCACGGCGTCCACCGCTGCGGCGCGGAACTGGGGCAGACCCTGTCCGGGCCGGACAGGCACCCGCACCACGTCATCCGCACGAAGGGAGGCTGCAGCCAAGAGGGCCTCCAGCAGCACCATGCCCGTCGAAGCGTCCTCCACGGCGATTCGCTTGCCACGCAAATGGCCCGGTTCCGTCAATCCAACCCGGGCCATCACCGCATCGGCCCCTTCGGAGACCCCCAGCACGCACACGATGCGCAGGTCCTGACGTGCGGCACGACAGCGCACGAACTCGTCCAGGCTCAGCACCGAGGCATGCAAGGCGCCCTCTTCCAGCAGCCGAAGGTTGTCGGCCCTGGAGAGCAGTTCCACCAAGCGGATATCGCGAACGCCCAGCAAACCCATCTCCCTGGCCAGGAAGAGCAGCTCGCAGGCGGGATGAAGCACCGTGCCCACCTTCAAGGGCGGCGAAGGCGCGGCGCAGGCCGTGAGTCCGCCCAGAACCGTCCACACACCCAGTGCGCCGGCGCAGCGCAGCGCCCCACGCCGGCGCGAACCCGGGCACGCGGCCTCAGAGGCCACCACCGCTGCCGGGGTGCCACCAGAAGCCGAGCGTTTCGCCACTTCGCGCATCGGCGGACTATAGGAGCATGAGCGGGCAGGCTCCAAGAGCTTGCAGCAAGCCCCGGACGATCCCGGCAATAAAACGGCCGCCCGAAGGCGGCCGCAGGAACCGGTGGTCGGGACGCAGCCGCGCCCCGGGGACGATCAACGCTCGCCGATGGGGCGCACCTGACGAGGCGCAGCCCCGGCGTACAACTGGCGCGGGCGGCCGATCTTGTACTCGGGGTCGCCGATCATCTCGTTGAGCTGGGCGATCCAGCCCACGGTGCGGGCCAGCGCGAAGATGGCCGTGAACAGGCTCACCGGGATGCCGATGGCGCGCTGCACGATGCCGGAGTAGAAATCCACGTTGGGGTAGAGCTTGCGCGAGACGAAGTAGTCGTCCTCCAGGGCGATCTTCTCCAGCGCCATGGCCAGCTTGAACAGCGGGTCATCGTGCAGGCCCAGAGCGCCCAGCACCTCGTGGCAGGTCTCGCGCATCAGCTTCGCGCGCGGGTCGTAGTTCTTGTAGACGCGGTGCCCGAAGCCCATCAGCTTGACGCTGGAGTTCTTGTCCTTGACCTGCTTGATGAACTCGCCGATCTTCTCCACGCCGCCGTTGCGCTGGATATCCTCCAGCATCTGCAGCGCTGCCTCGTTGGCGCCACCGTGCGCCGGACCCCACAGGCAGGCCACGCCTGCGGCAATCGCGGCAAACGGGTTGGTACCCGAGCTGCCGCACAGGCGCACCGTGGAGGTGGAGGCGTTCTGCTCATGGTCGGCATGCAGGATGAAGATGCGGTCCATGGCCCGCACCAGCACCTCGTTGGGCTCGTAGTCCTCACACGGCGTGGCGAACATCATGCGCATGAAGTTGCCGGTGTAGCTCAGCGAATTCTTCGGGTAGATGAAGGGCTGGCCCACGCCGTACTTGTAGGACATGGCCACCAGCGTGGGCATCTTGGCGATCAGCCGGTGCGCGGCAATCTCTCGGTGCTGCGCGTTGTGCACGTCGGTGCTGTCGTGATAAAAGGCCGACATCGCCCCCACCAGGCCGGTCATCACCGCCATCGGGTGCGCGTCACGACGGAAGCCACGCAGGAAGAACTGCATCTGCTCGTTGACCATGGTGTGGTACGTGATGTTCTTGACGAACTTGTCACGCTGCACCTGGTTGGGCAGGTCCCCGTAGATCAGCAGGTGGCACACCTCCAGGAAGTCGCAGTTCTGCGCCAGTTGTTCGATGGGGTAGCCACGGTACAACAGTTCGCCCTTGTCACCGTCGATGTAGGTGATGGTGGAGTTGCACGAGGCCGTGGACAGGAAGCCGGGGTCGTAGGTGAACTTACCGGTCTGACCGTAGAGCTTGCGGATGTCGATCACATCGGGACCGACCGAGCCCTTGTACAGGGGCAGTTCCATGCTCGGGCTGCCGTCGGAGAACGACAGGGTGGCTTTGACGTCGGAGGGGGTCATCATGGAAAGGTCCTTCGGTTCATCAACATCAGTTCAGGGGTCGGGCGCGCGACGCGCGCATCTGGGCCAGCACCTCGTGCACGGCCGGAACGTCCAGTTCACCTTCGGGTTCACGCCGCGCCAGCAGCAAGTCCAGCAAGTCGTTATCGGCCAGGTCCATCAACGCCTGCAGTCCCTGCGCCTGACGAACCGTCAGTGCATCGCCCCAGGCCAGGAAGAAACGCTCGACGAAGAGGTCGTTTTCCAGCAGGCCGCGCCGGCAGCGCCAACGCAGTTTGCTCAGCGCGCGCTCGTCCAACCGCTCGGATGACGGGTTCGGGCTCATACGGCGCGACGCACCATCAGTTCCTTGATCTTGCCGATGGCCTTGGTGGGGTTCAGTCCCTTGGGGCAGACATCGACGCAGTTCATGATCGTGTGGCAACGGAACAGCCGGTACGGGTCTTCCAGGTTGTCCAGGCGATCGCCCGTGGCCTGGTCGCGGCTGTCGGCGATGAAGCGGTAGGCCTGCAGCAGACCGGCCGGGCCGACGAACTTGTCCGGGTTCCACCAGAAGCTCGGGCAGCTGGTGGAGCAGCTCGCGCACAGGATGCACTCGTACAGGCCGTTGAGCTCGTCACGCTCCTCGGGCGACTGCAGGCGCTCCTTTTCGGGCGGCAGCGTGTCGTTCACCAGGTAAGGTTTGATCGAGTGGTACTGCTTGAAGAATTGCGTCATGTCCACGATCAGGTCGCGGATCACGGGCAGCCCGGGCAGCGGCTTGAGCACCACCGTGCCGGGCAGCGAGCGCATGTTGGTCAGGCAGGCCAGGCCGTTCTTGCCGTTGATGTTCATGGCGTCCGAGCCGCACACGCCTTCACGGCAGGAGCGGCGGAACGACAGCGTCGGGTCCACGGCCTTCAGCTTCATCAGCGCGTCCAGTAGCATGCGCTCGGAACCGTCGAGTTCCACCTCGATGGTCTGCATGCGCGGCTTGGCGTCGGTGTCGGGGTCGAAGCGGTAGATCTGGAAGGTTCTCTTGGTCATGGTCGGTCGCCTTGCGGAGGTCAGAAGGAGCGGACCTTGGGTGGGATGCTCTCGGCGGTCAGCGGCTTCAGGTTCACGGGCTTGTAGTCCAGGCGGTTGCCCTCGGAATACCACAGCGTGTGCTTCATCCAGACAGCGTCGTTACGGCCGTTAGGGAACTCGGGCGTGTCGGCGTAGTCGTTCACCGTGTGCGCGCCGCGGCTCTCATGTCGGGCTGCGGCCGAGACGATGGTGGCCTGGGCGGACTCGATCAGGTTCTCCACCTCCAGCGCCTCGATGCGCGCGGTGTTGAACACCTGGCTCTTGTCCTTCAGGCCGATGTGCTTGACTCGCTCGGCGATGGCCGCCATCTTGCTCACACCCTCGTCCATGCTGGCCTGGGTACGGAACACACCGGCATGCTCCTGCATGGCCTTGCGGATGTCGTTGGCCACGTCTTGGGCGTACTCGCCGTCTGCTGTGCCATCCAGGCGCGCCAGGCGGGACAGCGCACGATCCGCGGCGTCAGCCGGCAGATCCTTATGGGCCTTGGGTGCCTTCTTCACCGCGTCCACGATGTGCAGGCCGGCGGCGCGGCCGAAGACCAGCAGGTCCAGCAGCGAATTCGTGCGCAGGCGATTGGCGCCGTGCACGCTCACGCAGGCGCACTCGCCCACGGCGTAGAAGCCGTTGACGATGTCGTTGGGGTTGCCGTTCTTCGGCGCCACCACCTGGCCGTGGATGTTGGTGGGAATGCCACCCATCTGGTAGTGGATGGTCGGCACCACCGGGATCGGCTCCTTCGTGATGTCGACGTTGGCAAAGTTGTGGCCGATCTCGAACACGCTGGGCAGGCGCTTCATGATGGTGTCAGCGCCCAGGTGCGTCATGTCCAGCACGACGTAGTCCTTGTTGGGCCCGCAACCGCGGCCTTCCTTGATCTCCTGGTCCATGCAGCGCGACACAAAGTCACGCGGGGCCAGATCCTTCAGGGTGGGCGCGTAGCGCTCCATGAAGCGCTCACCGTTGCTGTTGCGCAGGATGGCGCCTTCGCCGCGGCAACCCTCGGTCAACAGCACACCGGCACCGGCCACGCCCGTGGGGTGGAACTGCCAGAACTCCATGTCTTCCAGCGGCACCCCGGCGCGTGCGGCCATGCCCAGGCCGTCACCGGTGTTGATGAAGGCGTTGGTGCTGGCGGCGTAGATGCGACCGGCGCCGCCCGTGGCGAACAAGGTCACCTTGCCTTCGAGGATGTGGACGTCGCCCGTCTCCATCTCCAGCGCGGTGACGCCCAGCACGTCGCCGTCGGCGTCGCGGATCAGGTCCAGCGCCATCCACTCCACGAAGAAGTTGGTGCGGGCCTTGACGTTCTGCTGGTACAGCGTGTGCAGCATGGCGTGCCCGGTGCGGTCGGCCGCGGCGCAGGCGCGCTGCACCGGCTTTTCGCCATAGTTGGCAGTGTGGCCGCCAAAGGGGCGCTGGTAGATGGTGCCGTCGGGGTTGCGGTCGAACGGCATACCGGCGTGCTCGAGTTCGTACACGACCTTGGGCGCCTCGCGGCACATGAACTCGATGGCGTCCTGGTCGCCCAGCCAATCTGAGCCCTTGACGGTGTCGAAGAAATGGTAGTGCCAGTTGTCCTCGCTCATGTTGCCCAGCGAGGCACCGATGCCGCCCTGCGCTGCCACGGTATGAGAGCGGGTGGGGAATACCTTGGAGAGCACGGCCACGTTCAGGCCGGCCCGGGCCAGGCGCAGCGAGGCCTGCATGCCGGAACCGCCGGCCCCGACGATGACGACGTCGAACCTGCGGCGTGGAAGATTGGCGAAAGACATGGGACTCAAAGCCTCCAAAGCACCTGGACGGACCAGCCGGCACAGCCGACAAGCCAGACGATCGTGAACACCTGCAGCGCCAAACGCACACCCACGGGCTTGACGTAATCCATCCAGATGTCGCGCACGCCCACCCAGGCGTGCCAGGCCAGCGAAACGATGACCACGAAGGTCAGCACCTTCATCCACTGAGCGGCAAAGATGCCGGCCCAGCGGTCATAGCCCAGGGGCCCGGGCAGCAGCAGCTGAACCAGCAGCACGACGGTGAACAGCGCCATCAGTACGGCCGTGACGCGCTGGCTGAGCCAGTCGCGCATGCCGTAGTGGGCGCCGACGACGATGCGCTTGGAACCGAAATTGGGTTGGGCACTCATGGCGGGCTCCTCAATACAGGCCGAACAACTTGGCGCCCAGGGCCAAGGTCAGCAGCACGCTCAAGGCCAGGGTCACGATCGCGGAGCTGTGGCCCTGCTCCTTGGTGACGCTGTGCGTGGCGTCCATCCACAGATGGCGCACACCGGCGATGAAATGGTGCAGGTAGCCCCAGATGAGCGCCAGCACCGTGAGCTTCACAAACCAGCCCGGCACGAAGCCGATGCCGGCAATGAAGGCGCTGGTGAAGCGCTCATAGGAGATCTCGGACGTGACGCTGGTGTCGAACAACCAGATCACGAAGGGCAGCAGCAGGAACATCATCGCGCCGCTGATACGGTGCAGGATCGACACGATGCCTGCCGGGGGCAGACGGTACGAGATGATCTGCGAGACGTGGATGTTGCGGTGGACCGGCCTCGGCCTGCGGGTCGTCGACATGGGTGTCCTCTTCCTTCTCCTCGGTGCGCCTGCGCCTGTTGTGCGTGCCGGCTTCGTGTGTCGCGGCCGTTGGTGCAGCCGCAGCTCTCTTGTCGTTTGGGTCTTGTCCAGCTTGCCGCTTGAGTTTATTGCATCGCAGCAACCTGACTCGAGGGCTACAGGGCTCGGCCCTGCGGCGCACTGGCGTGTTCAGTTCAGCTCATTGCGATAGTGATGATGTTCGGTTCGGTACAGGCCGCGGCGCAATTCCACCGGCTTGTCGCCATAGGTGAAGGACAGGCGCTCGACCAAGAGCAAGGGTGCGCCCGCGGCCACACCCAGTTCAAGGGCTTGCGACTCCTCAGCGGCTACTGCGCGGATCTTTTCCTCGGCACGGATCATGCGCACGCCAAATTCCGCCTCGAACAGGCGGTACATCGGGCCCTTCCAGGCCGACAGCCGGTCGGCCGTCAGTCCCTTGAACAGCGCACCGGGCAGCAGAATCTCGTCCAGCACCACGGGAGCGTCACCCGCCAGCAAGACACGGCGGATCTCCACCACGGGGTCGCCACTTTTCAGTCCGAGGACGCGGGCGGCGTCTGCGGCCACTCGCTGGCGGCGGCAGCCAATCAGCCGCCGCTGCAGACCCGGGCTTCCCCCGGCATCGGCCATGAGGCGCAGAAAACGGTATTGCGTGCGCTCCTCGGCATGGGTGGCCACGAAGGTGCCCTTGCCCTGGCGGCGCACCAGCAGGTTCTCGGTGGCCAGTTCGTCCACCGCCTTGCGCACCGTGCCCTGGCTGACCCGAAAGCGCGCCGCCAGCTCCATCTCGCTGGGGATGGACTGGCCCGGCAACCACTCGCCGCCCTGCAGACTGCGCGTGATGAGTTCCTTGATCTGCTGGTACAGCGGACTGAAGGCGGGCGCTTGATCCGCGGCAGACTCAGGGGCCGTGGCCGAGGCGGTGAATACAGGCAAAGCCGGCATGGAGTGGATTGCAGCACATGAGACCTCCCGGAGCAAGAACTCTTGTACAAGATATAAGACTTCAGAGAGACGTCAGCCTGGAGCAGGGTCGGCGCCCTTAAACTTCCGGACCATTCGATTGCAGACCCCGCTGCCGCCTCCGCGCCGCCGCGCTTTCCAACCTCCCGGAGCCCTCACATGAGCAAGACACCCGTACGAGTCGCCGTCACTGGCGCCGCAGGCCAGATCGGCTACGCGCTGCTGTTCCGCATCGCCTCCGGCGAAATGCTGGGCAAGGACCAGCCCGTCATCCTGCAGCTGCTGGAGATCCCCGACGAGAAGGCCCAGAAGGCGCTCAAGGGCGTGATGATGGAGCTGGAAGACTGCGCGTTCCCCCTGCTGGCCGGTATGGAAGCCCACTCCAGCGCCGAAACCGCCTTCAAGGACACCGACTACGCCCTGCTGGTGGGCGCCCGCCCCCGTGGCCCCGGCATGGAGCGCGCTGACCTGCTGGCCGCCAACGCCCAGATCTTCACCGCCCAAGGCAAGGCCCTGGACAAGGTAGCCAGCCGCAACGTCAAGGTGCTGGTGGTGGGCAACCCGGCCAATACCAATGCCTGGATCGCGATGAAGAGCGCCCCCAGCCTGCCGCGCGAGAACTTCACCGCCATGCTGCGCCTGGACCACAACCGCGCGCTCAGCCAGATCGCCGCCAAGACCGGCAAGCCGGTGTCCGCCATCCGCAAGCTGGCGGTGTGGGGCAACCACTCGCCCACCATGTACGCCGACTACCGGTTCGCCACCATCGACGGCGCTTCAGTCAAGGACATGATCAACGATCACGTCTGGAACAAGGACGTCTTCCTGCCCACCGTGGGCAAGCGCGGCGCGGCCATCATCGAGGCCCGCGGCCTGTCGTCGGCGGCCTCAGCCGCCAACGCCGCCATCGACCACATGCGCGATTGGGCCCTGGGCACGGGCGGCGAATGGGTCACGATGGGCGTGCCCAGCAATGGCGAGTACGGCATCCCGCAGGACGTGATGTTCGGCTACCCGGTCACCTGCTCAGGCGGCAAGTACGAAATCGTGAAGGGCCTGCCCATCGACGAGTTCAGCCAGGGCTGCATCGACAAGACGCTGGCCGAGCTGACGGGCGAGCAGGACGGCGTCAAGCACCTGCTGTAAGCCGGCTAACCGATCACCTCCGGCCACTGCGTGTGGAAGAACTGGCCTTCGGGCCGGTCCACGCGCTCGTAGGTGTGGGCGCCGAAGAAGTCGCGCTGGGCTTGCAG
>JBIKMY010000047.1:0-9829 GCA_044358945.1 Rubrivivax sp. | reverse complement strand
CCAGGCAGTCAACCGCGAAACCCGGGCAGATGACGTCCACCGACTTGACGCCTGAGGCCGCGAGATCCTTGAGCGTGGGCTCGGTGTACGGCCGAAGCCACTGCGCCTTGCCGAACCGGCTTTGGAAGGTGACCTGCCAGGCTTCCTTGGGCAGTTCGAGCGCTTCGGCCAGCAACCTGGCTGACTTGTGGCATTCGCAGTGGTAGGGGTCGCCCAGGTGCAGCGAGCGTTCTGGCAGCCCGTGAAAGCTCATCACCAACTTGTCGGCCCGGCCGTTCGCCTCCCAGTGGCGTCGAACGCTCTGGGCCAGGGCCTGGATCAGAGCGGCCTCGTCACCATAGCGATTGACGAAACGGAACTCAGGCAACTGCCGCGCATTGGCGGACCACTGCGCCACGCTGTCCCACACGCTCGCCGTGGTGGCTGCGGCGTACTGCGGATACAGCGGCAGCACCAGCACGCGTGTGGCGCCCTGAGCGCGCAGTTCGTCCAGCACCCGTGGTACCGACGGATTGCCGTAGCGCATGGCGGTCTTTACCAGGACGTCATGGCCTTGCGCTGTCAGCAATTCACGCAGCCGGTCGGACAGGCGTTGGGTACCGGTCACCAGCGGCGAGCCCTGGGGTGTCCACACCGTGGCGTATTTGGCGGCCGACTTCGCAGGCCGGGTATTCAGGATGATGCCGTGCAGCACCAGCCACCACACTGCCCGAGGAATCTCCACCACCCGCGGGTCGCTGAGGAATTCGGCGAGATAACGGCGCGTGGCTGCAGCGGTGGGCTCGTCGGGACTTCCCAGATTCACCAGCATCACCGCCGTCTTGGGCGTGCTGCCGTGGGCGTAGGAAGGCTCGGGTCTGAACGACATGGGGTGAGGGCAATGATGAGCCGGTGATTATCGACGCGCGGCCGTGGCGTACGGGGCCATCGGCAACATCACATGTGGGCCGGAGGTCAGGTCGCGGTGCACTTCAGAGGGAAGGCTGTGTCGGCAGGAGCCGGATGAGCTCGAAGTCGACGGTGGCACTTCCGTCGGGCTCAGGCAGTCGGCCCAGCCCGATGCGCCCATGGCCGTGAAGAATGCACGAGGATCGGCGCAGGGTCACGAGTTCGCCGTCGCTGAAGCGCACATACGTGCCGTTGGAACTCAGGTCGGTGATCTGAATGGACGGGCCCCGCCATTCCAGTTGCGCGTGTGAGCGCGAGGTGCTGGCGTCGCTCACCACGAAGTGAACCTGCGCGCCCCGTCCCAGCAGCGCGGGCAGGCTGCGCGGGCCGAGCACCAGTTCACCCGAGGGGCTCCACAGCCGGATGCCATCGGGCTCTGCGGCCTCTGACCAGCTCTCGAAACAGGTCACCGCGCCGTCGCGCAGCTGTCGTGGCGTGCAAGCATGCACGCTGACTGGCTGCTCGCGGCCTCTGAGCGAGAGGGCGTCCAGGCTGCGGAACATCCGCTTGGTGGGCTCGTCCAGCTGCTCCAGGACATGACGGGTCACCAGGATCTCCTGATCACCGGCATGGTCCAGCAAGCGCGCGGCCACGTTCACCGCGTCGCCGTAGATGTCCTCGCCCAGTTCAATGACATCGCCATGCTCCAGGGCCACGTGCAGGCGAATGGCCGAAGAAAGCTGCGCAGCGGCCAAGCCTGCTGAATCAACGTCGAGACCTCGGGCAATCATGGCCTGCATCTTGAGCGCTGCTTCCACGCCGGCCTGCGCAGAACCGAACAGGGCCATGAGGCCGTCCCCCAGCGTCTTGACCACACGCCCCTGAGAGCCCACTGCGCCACTGGCCAGAGCCTGAACAGTTTGCGTGACCAAGCCGGCGGCCGCTGCGTTGCCCAGTCTCTCGTACAGGCTGGTGCTGCCGCGCAGGTCCGCGAACAGGACCGTGCATCGCGCTCGCAACCCCGTGGACATGGCCTCAGCTCAAAGATTGTCCAGGTAGGTCCGCAGCTTGTCGGAGCGGCTGGGGTGCTTGAGCTTGCGGATAGCCTTGGCTTCGATCTGGCGGATGCGCTCGCGCGTCACGTCGAACTGCTTGCCCACTTCTTCCAGCGTGTGGTCGGTGCTCATCTCGATGCCGAACCGCATGCGCAGGACCTTGGCCTCGCGCGGGGTCAGGCTGTCGAGGATGTCCTTGACCACGTCGCGCAGGCCCGCCTGCATGGCGGCGTCCACTGGTGCCACGTTGTTCGTGTCCTCGATGAAGTCGCCCAGGTGCGAGTCGTCGTCGTCGCCGATCGGCGTCTCCATGGAGATCGGCTCCTTGGCGATCTTCATGATCTTGCGGATCTTGTCTTCCGGGATCTCCATCTTCTCGGCCAGCGTGGGCGCGTCGGGCTCGTAGCCGAACTCCTGCAGGTGCTGACGCGAGATGCGGTTCATCTTGTTGATCGTCTCGATCATGTGCACCGGGATACGGATGGTGCGGGCCTGATCGGCGATGGAGCGGGTGATGGCCTGGCGAATCCACCACGTGGCATAGGTCGAGAACTTGTAGCCGCGGCGGTACTCGAATTTGTCCACCGCCTTCATCAGGCCGATATTGCCCTCCTGAATCAGGTCCAGGAACTGCAGGCCCCGGTTCGTGTACTTCTTGGCGATCGAGATCACCAGACGCAGGTTGGCCTCGATCATCTCCTTCTTGGCGTCGCGCGAGGACTTCTCGCCCTCGTTCATCTTCTTGTTGATCTCCTTGAGGTCCTCCAGCGGCACCACCGCCTTGGCCTGAAGATCGATCAGCTTCTGCTGCAGTTCCTGCACCGCAGGAAGGTTGCGCCCGAGGACGACGCTGTAGGGTTTGCCGGCCGACGCTTCCTTGACCGACCAGGCCAGGTTCAGCGCGTTGGGCGGGAAACTGCGGACGAACTGCTCCTGCGGCATGCCGCACTTGTCCACGATGATCTTGCGGATCTCGCGTTCGTAGCGGCGCACATCGTCTACCTGTCCGCGCAGGATGCCGCACAGACGCTCGATGGTCTTGACGGTGAAGCGGATGGACATGAGTTCGCTGCTGATCGCTCCCTGAGCCTTCAAGTAGGCCGGCGACTTGTAGCCTTCCTTCTCGTAGGCCTTGCGCATGCGGTCGAACTCCGTGCGCAGCACGTCGAACTTCACCAAGGCCGAAGACTTCAGCTCCTCCAGCTTCTTGGTCAGCGCCTTGCTGCCGCCGTTGCCGTCGTCGTCGTCTTCCTCGTCGAACTCATCAAAGTCTTCCTCGGCCACATAGTCGTCAGCCTCATCGGTGGACACAAAGCCGTCCACCGCGTCGGAGATGGCCATCTCGCCGCTGCCGATCCGGTCTGCCATGGACAGGATTTCGGCGATCGTGGTGGGCGAGGCGCTGATGGCCAGCATCATGGCCTGCAACCCGCCCTCGATGCGCTTGGCGATCTCGATCTCGCCTTCGCGCGTGAGCAACTCCACGGTGCCCATTTCACGCATGTACATGCGCACTGGGTCGGTGGTGCGGCCGAACTCCGAGTCCACCGTGGACAGCGCCGCTTCGGCGGCTTCCTCGGCCTCTTCGTCGGTGGCGGTGCCGGTGTTGCTGCCGCTGATCAGCATCGTGGCTGCATCGGGCGCCTGCTCGTAGACCGCGATGCCCATGTCATTGAGCATGGAGATGATGGCTTCGAGGATTTCCTCGTTGACCAGCTTCTCGGGCAGGTGGTCGTTGATTTCCTGGTGCGTCAGGAAGCCCCGCGTCTTGCCCATCTTGATGAGCGTCTTCAACTCCTGCCGGCGCTTGGCGACTTCTTCCTCGGTGAGGGTCGTCTCCTCGAGACCGAACTCACGCATCAGTGCGCGCTCTTTGGCGCGAGACACCTTCATGCGCAGCGGCTTGGCCTTGGCCTTCTCGGCCTCGGCATCGCCAGCTTCGACGATCTCGGCCTCGTCGGCGCTTTCGGCACCTTCGAAATCGGCCTCGACATCGACGGCGTCCTCTTCCAGCAGGGCTGCCTTGCCCTTGGCTTCGCCCTTGCCCTGGGATTCAGTCTTCTCAGCCGCGGCCTTCTTCCCGGGCTTTTCACCCTTGCCGGCGGGCGCCGCCTTGGTGGTTTTGGCGGACTTGTCCGCGGCGGCCGGCTTGGCCGGCGGTGCTGCCTTCGGGGTGGTCGCGGTCTTCGTTTCCGGCTCCGCAGCCTTGGCCGCTGGCGCAGCCTTCGGTTTGGCGGCTGACTTGGACGCAGCCGGCGCCGCGCTCACGGGGCTCGCTGCCGGCCGGCTGCCAGCGGCTGCAGCAGGGGCGGACTTTGCAGGTTTGACAGCAGCCGAGGACTTGGCCGACTCGCTGGGCTTGGCTGCCGTAGCCGTCTTGGCCGGCTTCTCAGCCTTCGGGGCCGTAGCCTTGCTGGCGGGAGGGGTGGTCTTCTTGGCTGTCATCTATCACCTCTGAGGATAGGGTCGCAATTCCGCGTGGATCCCGCCAACCGAAGCCGGACAGCAGACACACACAGCGCCGCTCGACCTTGGGGGCGGACCCGAGGCCAGACGCTTCATACATGTAGGGGCAAACGGCGATGTTGCAAACTTGGGCTTTTCTGAGCCACAGGCCACGCCAACCCGTCAGATACGGACTTGAGCCTTGTCGTCTAGTCCTGCCGACCAAACCCCGAGATTTCAGGCCTTGTGCACCGGAGTGTCAGTTATGCACGCAACGCTTACCGCGTTGGTATGGATTATACCCAGCGCATGCTCGGGTCAGGACAGGCGGCCGAGGAGCCTCAAAGGGTCGCGCAGCGCAAGGGCCCGTGCGGTCTGCGCAACGGCGCTTCGCAGATCTTCCTTGTCCGGTGTCACCAGAAGATCGGCGCCGTCCACCAATTGGCAGGCAGAAGCCCCGAAGGCTTCTGATTGCAAGGTTTCGCGCAGACTGGGCCATTCCCGTGGGCCATGTTCGGTCAGGTCGCGCTCCAGCCATCGGAAGAGGTCGCCATGCCAGGTCTCCAGCGAGGTCAGCAACTCGTGGTCTGATCCGCTGAGCTCGTGCCACAAGGCCGCGTGGCTCAGCAACATCCTCGCCACGTGATCAGGTGGTTGGCGGACTGGGGATGACGGCCGGACCGTCAGCCTTCGGCTTGCCGGCTTGGCGCCGACGCCCGGCCTGGTACCGCCCACCGTTGGTCCGCCTGACGCAGGGCGCTCGCCCCACAGGCCCGACAACTCCTCCACCGACACCTTGCCCGCCTGGGCCAGTTCACCCAGCAATTGCAGGCGCAAGGCTCCGGTGGGCAGTTGTGACCACAGCGGGCGCGCCTGCGCCAGCATGCGGGCCCGGCCCTCTGGCGTGTCCAGGTCTGCGCCTTCGCCAGCACGCGCCATGAGCTGACGCGACAGCGACAGGGCCGAGTTGACAAAGGCCTCAAACGCTTCGGCCCCGTGGGCCCGGACGTAGGAATCCGGGTCGTGCTCGGGCGGCAGGAAGAGAAACCTGAACGAGCGCAGATCGTTGACCTGGGGCAGGGCCGCCTCCAGCGCGCGCGACGCCGCCCGTCGGCCCGCGGCGTCGCCGTCAAAGCTGAAGACCACATGGTCCGTGAATCGCAGCAGCTTCTTGACATGGTCGGGCGTGCAGGCCGTCCCCAGCGTGGCGACCGTGTTCCCAAACCCCGACTGGGCCAGCGCCACCACGTCCATGTAGCCCTCTACCACCAGCGCATAGCCCCGCTCACGGATGGCCACGCGGGCCTCGTGCAATCCGTAAAGTTCCATGCCCTTGACGAACAGGGGCGTCTCGGGTGAGTTGAGGTATTTGGGCTCCCCGCTGTCGAGAACGCGTCCACCGAAGCCGATGACAGCGCCCCTGACCGAGCGGATGGGGAACATGATGCGGTCGCGGAACCGGTCGTAGCGCCGCTGCTCCTGGCCCACTTCGCCGTGGACGATGACCAGCCCGGCATCCAGCAATTCCGCGGCCTCGTAGTCGGGGAACACGCTGGCCAGGCTGCGCCATCCTGCCGGGGCATAACCGAGGCCGAAGTGCTGGGCCACCCGCCCGGTCAGACCTCGCTTCTTCAGGTACTCGATGGCTCGTGCATCGTCCTTGAGCCGCCCTCGGTAGTGATCCGCGGCACGCTGCAGCACCTCGGTCAAGGTCTGCTGACGTGCCCGCGCCTGCGCGGCCCGGGCCTGTTCTTGAGGGTCCGTTGGCGCCTCGGGTACCTTCAACCCGGCTTGCTGGGCGAGGTCCTTCACGGCGTCGAGGAACCCGAGACCTGCATGCTCTATCAGAAACCTGATGGCATCGCCGTGCGCTCCACAGCCGAAGCAGTGGTAGAACTGCTTCGCAGGGCTGACCGTGAAGCTGGGCGACTTTTCTCCGTGGAAGGGGCACAGGCCCAGCAGATTCGCCCCGCCCTTACGCAGGCTCACATGCCGGCCGACGATGTCTACGATGTCGGTTCGGGCAATGACTTCCTGGATGAAGGAATCGGGGATCTGGCCGCGTGCGCTCACGGCCGGAAGTCTAGCGGGGGCGCGGCATGCAAACCCCCGTTGGCCCGTCCCAACTGGAGGGAGCGGGCCTTGCAGGCTCGGCCTGCGATCAGACCGCGAAGTCGGTCAGGGACTTGCCACTGTCCAGCGCCGCCTTCAGCCAGTTGGGCTTGAGGCCGCGCCCGCTCCAGGTGCTGCCGGTGGACGGATCACGGTACTTGGCAGCCACTTTGGCACCGCTCTTGGCGTTGGTCGTACGGCCCGAGACCGGTGCGCGTGAGGCGAGGTCTGCCACGGACAGCCCATGCTGCGCCATCAGGGCCTTGACCTGGGCGATGGCAGAAAATTTTTCCTCCCGCTGGGCTTCGGCAATCTTCTTTTCAATTTCGGCCTTCTGGGCCAGCAGTTCTGCAACGGTAGACATTCGATCTCCTGAAGAAAAAAGTCAAGACCTCGAAAGTATATGCCGCGGGTTATGCGACATGGGCCTCAATAAGACATGGAAATCAGGAAAGTCAAATATCGGAGATCTTCCGGTAATCGCCCTCAGGCCTGGCCAGCTGGCAGACGGGAGCAGTTCTTAAGTTGGTGGCACATACCCTTGCGGTTGTTCCGCGCCCTGGCCGAAGAAAAACTGTTCCATTTGTCGTGCCAGGTATTGCCGCGCCCGAGCATCAGCCAGGTTGAGGCGGTTTTCGTTCACCAGCATGGTCTGGTGACGCTTCCAAGCCTCAAATGCTTCTTTCGAAATGGTGTCATAGATACGCTTGCCCAATTCGCCGGGGTAGGGCGGGAAGGCCAATCCTTCTCCTTCCTTCTTCAGGTATGCGCACTGGACGGTTCGGGTCATGGAGATCTCCAGAAGAGTGTGTGATGTAGGCGGTCAGGTGGGCTTTATCGCAGGTTCTTGACCAGCACCTGAGACCGGCGGTCCCAGTTGTACTTGCGTTTGCGGGCCTCGGGCAGCCATTCAGGGTCCACGGGGGCAAATCCGCGCTTGATGAACCAGTGCATGGTGCGGGTGGTCAGCACGAAGATGCTTTCCAGGCCCATGGCCCGGGCGCGCTGTTCGATTCGCTTGAGGATTCTCTCGCCATCCCCCTGGCCCTGCACGTTGGGGGAAATGGTCAAGGCTGCCATTTCGGCTGTGCGGGATTCGGCATAAGGGTAGAGGGCGGCGCAACCGAATATCACACCATCGTGTTCGATAACCGTGTAGTTGGCTACATCTCGCTCGATTTCCGTGCGCTCACGCCGTACTAGAGTGCCGTCACGCTCAAAGGGTTCGATGAGCTGGAGAATGCCGCCAACGTCGTCCGAGGTGGCTTCCCGCAAGCTTTCCAGCTTCTCATCCACGACCATGGTGCCGATCCCATCGTGGGTGTAAACCTCCATCAGCAGGGCGCCGTCGGTGGCAAAAGGCAGGATATGGGAGCGTTCCACCCCGGCCCTGCAGGCCTTGACGCAGTGCTGCAGGTAGAAAGCCACATCGGTGGGGTGATTCGGGCGCGGCAGCAACGCCAGCAAACGCTCGGCGTCGGCCAGGGCCAGTTCGGTATCGATGGGGCTGTCCGCGTCGGCGGGGTTTTCTCGGATACCCGCGATCTCGGTCAGAAACAGCAGTTTGTCGGCCTGCAAGGCGATGGCGGTGGAGGTCGCCACCTCTTCCATCGTGAGATTGAAGGCTTCACCGGTGGGCGAAAAGCCGAAGGGGCTGAGCAGGACCACCGCCCCCGCCTCCATGGAACTGCGGATGGCGGCGGCATCTACCTTGCGCACCAGCCCGCTGTGGCCGAAGTCCACCCCGTCGACGATGCCCACCGGACGCGCCGTGAGGAAGTTGCCTGAAACCACACGCAGCGTGGCATTGGCCATGGGCGTGTTGGGCAGGCCCTGCGAGAACGCCGCCTCGATCTCGAAGCGCAGTTGTCCGGCGGCCTCCTGCGCCGCATCCAACGCGGGCGGGTCGGTGATGCGCATGCCCTGGCTGAAGCGCTCGGGGTGGCCCTTGGCCTTGAGTTGCTCGCTCACCTGCGGACGAAAGCCGTGCACCAGCACGATACGGATACCCATGGCGTGCAGGATGGCCAGGTCCTGCACAAAGGCGCTGAGCTTGCCGGCGGCAATGGCCTCGCCGCAAAGACCCACGACGAAGGTCTCGCCGCGGTAGGCGTGGATGTAGGGCGCTACGGCGCGAAACCACGGGACGAAGGTGTGGGGGAAGACGAGGCTCATGGATCGGTGGTGGCTGCACCTGAGAAGTGCTGTTCAATTGTGCCGCAGGGCCCCGAGCGCTGGACCGCTGGCCGCGAGGTGACAGAGATAATCCGGTCCCCGTGTCGTCCCCCCCCGCCGCCCCACGCCAGCCGAAGCAACGCACGCCGGCTACGCCCATCCCACCCATCCGTTATCCGGAGTCTTTGCCGGTCTCGGCTCGGCGGCAGGAGATCGCGCAAGCCCTGCGCGACCACCAGGTGGTCATCGTCTGTGGCGAGACGGGCTCCGGCAAGACCACGCAGCTGCCCAAGATCGCGCTGGAACTGGGCCGTGGCCTGGGTGCGGGGGGCCGGGGCCTCATCGGCCATACGCAGCCGCGGCGCATCGCCGCCTCCAGCGTGGCCAAACGTATCGCCCAGGAACTGGACTCCCCCCTGGGCGAGGTGGTGGGCTACAAGGTGCGTTTCCAGGACCGGCTGCAGCCTGGCGCCTCGGTCAAGCTGATGACCGACGGCATCTTGCTGGCCGAGACGCAAACCGACCCGCTGCTGCGCGCCTACGACACGCTCATCATCGACGAGGCGCATGAGCGCAGCCTGAACATCGACTTCCTGCTGGGCTACCTGCGCCAGCTGCTGCCGCGCCGGCCCGATCTCAAGCTCGTGGTCACCTCGGCCACCATCGATGCCGAGCGCTTTGCCCGCCACTTTGCGTCGGCCAAGGGCGATGCTCCGGTGATCCAGGTGTCCGGCCGCCTGTTCCCCGTGGAGCTGCGCTGGCGTCCCTTCGAGGAAAGCCGGGACCATGACCTGAACGACGCCATCGCCGACGGGGTGGACGAGCTCTGGAGGGGCGGCGCATCAGGCGACATCCTCGTCTTCCTGCCCGGTGAGCGCGAGATCCGCGAGGCGGCCGACCATCTGCGCAAGCACCTGGCCAGCACCCTGCGGGGCGGTCCGCCGCCGGACATCTTGCCGTTGTTTGCCCGCCTCTCCCAGGCCGAGCAGGACCGGGTGTTCACGCCCGGCAACGGGCGGCGTATCGTGCTGGCCACCAACGTGGCCGAGACTTCACTGACGGTGCCAGGCATCCGCTTCGTCATCGATTCCGGCCTGGCGCGCGTCAAGCGCTACAGCTACCGCAGCAAGGTCGAACAGCTGCAGGTCGAGCCC
>JBIKMY010000046.1:0-9951 GCA_044358945.1 Rubrivivax sp. | reverse complement strand
TTCGAAGGCGGAGGTGGCACGTTCTGCGGCAGCAGGCTCAGCATGTGGCGCGCAGCGTCCTGCTCGGCGGCCCGCTTGGAACGTCCTTCGGCCACGGCCCGCAGCGCCAGGGCCGGCACCTCGCACGTCACCTCGAAGGTCTGGGCATGAGCCTGGCCCCTGGTGGCCAGGATGCGGTACACCGGCACCGGCAACCTGCGGGCCTGCAATCGTTCCTGCAGTTCGGTCTTGGGGTCTTTGCCCCACTGCTCCACATCGCTGCGTTCGATCAATTCGCCAAACCAGCGGCGTACCAGCGCCAGGGCAGCGTCGAAGCCGGCATCCAGGTGCACCGCGCCAATGAGGGCCTCCACCGCATCGGCCAGGATGGACGGGCGCTGGGCCCCGCCGCCGCGGGCTTCGCCTTCCGACAGTTTCAGCACCTCGGGCAGGCCGAGTTCGAGCGCCACACGGTGCAGGCTTTGCTCGCGCACCAGGTGCGCGCGCACCCGGGTGAGATCGCCTTCGTCGGACTGGGCGAAGCGCTCGAACAGCAGCACTGACACCGCCAGGTTCAGCACTGCATCACCCAGAAACTCCAGGCGTTCGTTGTGGTCAGACGAAAAGCTGCGGTGGGTGACCGCCCGGGCCAGCATCCCGGGCTGGGCGAACCGGTGACCCACGCGCGCCTGCAAGGCCTGGAGCTTGTGATCCATGTCCACGCTACTGCGCGGCCTCCCGCGTGGTGCCCTCGTAGCGGATCAGCAGGAAGACGCGGTCTAGCAGTGCTATCCTGCGGTCGTAGGCATAGCTGATGACGGTGATTCCGTGATCGCGGATCACCACCAGATCACGCCCGTCCAGCGACTCGATGCGCTCAATGGACTTCTGCCGATCAAAGGCCTCCCGCACCTCCTGTGGGGTGGTGGGTGAGGCCGCGGCGATGCCGCGCACCAGCCCCTGAACCCGGGCATGCTCGCCAAGGGCCGGCGCCACCTTCAGGAACAGAGCCAGCGCGCCAACCGACAGCAGCAGCCAGCCCAGGCCCCCCAGGCTGAACAGGCCCCGCTGCCGCAACGCTCCCGGCCGCCGGTACGCGCGGCGCGCATTCATGGCGCCCCTTTTGCACGCCTTCAGGGCCGGTCTCGCGGGCATCGGCTGCACCCTACTGGAAGCCGCCGATGCGTCCCAGGTTGCCGAAGTTCATCCAGACGAAGAACGCTCGGCCCACGAGGTTCTCGTCGGGCACGAAGCCCCAATAACGCGAATCCTGCGAGTTGTCGCGGTTGTCGCCCATGACGAAGTAGTGCCCGGCGGGCACCTTGCAGCTCAGGCCTTCGGCCGAGTAGCGGCAGTTCTCTGCGAACGGGAATCGCGGGCTGTCGCTGCCTACAGCCGACGAGCGGCGCGGGTCCACGAGGATGCGGTGGTCCTTCTCGCCCAGCTTCTCGGAGAAATGGGGCGCGTAGCGCAGGCTGTCCTCGTCGTAGAACTCGCCCAGGGCCTTGAGCGGCGCAGGCTGGCCGTTGATGGTGAGCTTCTGGTTCTGGTAAATGATCTCGTCACCCGGCACGCCGACCACGCGCTTGATGTAGTCCAGCCGCGGATCGGGCGGGTAGCGAAACACCACCACGTCACCGCGCTTCGGGTCATTGTTGGCGATGACCTTCTTGTTGAACACCGGCAGGCGCACGCCGTAGTCGAACTTGTTCACGAGGATCAGGTCCCCCACCAGCAGGGTGGGCACCATGGAGCCGGAGGGAATCTTGAAAGGCTCGAACAGGAAGGACCGCAGCACGAACACGCCCACGATCACCGGAAACAGGCCCGCCGTCCAGTCCAGCCACCACGGCTGCATCAGCAGCCGGGCACGGGCCTCGCCCAGGTCATCGTCCACCTTGGAGATGCCCAGCTGCTGCAACTGCCCGCGCCGGGCTTCCTGCTGGGCCGCGAGCTGCGCGGCGGCCGCCTGGCGTGCAGGCAGGAAGTGGAAGCGCTCGGCCAGCCAGTAGGCGAAGGTCACCACCGACAACACGAACAGCAACAGGGCGAAGTTGCCCATCCAGTAGCCCAGGAACCAGCCGCCCAGGTAGACCAGCAGGGCGCCGTACAGCGCCGCGGTGAGTGCACTCATCAAGGGGGTTGCCTCGTCAGTCGTCAACTCGGAGGATGGCCAGGAAGGCTTCCTGCGGCACCTCGACGGTGCCGATCTGCTTCATCCGCTTCTTGCCCGCCTTCTGCTTTTCCAGCAGCTTGCGCTTGCGGGTGATGTCACCGCCATAGCATTTTGCCAGCACGTTCTTGCGCAGCGCCTTGATGTTCTCGCGGGCGATGATGTTGGCCCCGATGGCCGCCTGGATGGCCACGTCGTACATCTGGCGCGGAATGATCTCGCGCATCTTGGCGGCCACTTCGCGCCCGCGGTACTGGCTCTGGCCGCGGTGCACGATCAAGCTCAACGCGTCGATGCGGTCGCCGTTGATGAGGATGTCCACCTTCACCACGTCAGCCGCACGGTACTCCTTGAACTCGTAGTCCATGGAGGCATAGCCCCGCGAGACGGACTTCAGCTTGTCGAAGAAGTCCAGCACGATCTCCGCCAGCGGCAGTTCGTAGGTGAGCATCACCTGGCGGCCGTGATAGGCCATGTTGAGCTGCACACCGCGCTTCTGGTTGGCCAGCGTCATGACCGGGCCCACGCAGTCCTGCGGCATGTACAGGTGCACAGTGACGATGGGCTCGCGAATTTCCTGGATGCGGCCCTGGTCCGGCATCTTGCTCGGGTTCTCCACCTCCAGCACCTCGCCATCGCCCAGTTCCACCTGGTAGATGACGCTGGGCGCGGTGGTGATCAGGTCTTGATCGAACTCACGCTCCAGGCGCTCCTGCACGATCTCCATGTGCAGCAGGCCCAGGAAGCCGCAGCGGAATCCGAAGCCCAGCGCCTGGCTGACCTCGGGCTCGAAGCGCAGCGAGGAATCGTTGAGCTGGAGCTTCTCCAGCGCATCGCGCAGGGAGTCGTACTCGCTGGCCTCGGTGGGGTACAGACCGGCAAAGACCTGGGGCTGGATCTCCTTGAAGCCTGGCAAGGCCTGCGTGGCCGGCCCGGCGTTGTTGGGCAGCTTCTTCTCCAGGGTGATGGTGTCGCCCACCTTCGCCGCCTTGAGCTCCTTGATGCCGGAGATGATGAAACCCACCTCTCCTGCGCGCAGCTCATCACGCGGCACCGACTTGGGCGTGAACACCCCGATCTGCTCGATGCCGTACACGGCATTGGAGGCCATCATGCGGATGCGGTCGCCGCGCCTAAGCTGCCCGTCCACCACCCGCACCAGCATCACCACGCCCACATAGTTGTCGAACCAGCTGTCGATGATCATGGCCCGGGGCGGGCCTTCGGGGTTGCCCTTGGGCCCAGGCATGCGGGCGATCACCGCCTCCAGAATCTCGTCGATGCCCATGCCGGTCTTGGCAGAACAGGGGATGGCATCAGTGGCATCGATGCCGATGACCTCCTCCACTTCCTGCTTGGCACGGTCAGGGTCGGCCTGGGGCAGGTCCATCTTGTTGAGCACCGGCACCACTTCAACGCCAAGGTCCAGCGCGGTGTAGCAGTTGGCCACCGTCTGGGCCTCCACGCCCTGGCTGGCGTCCACCACCAGCAAGGCCCCTTCGCAGGCGGAAAGGGAGCGGCTGACCTCGTAGCTGAAGTCCACGTGCCCGGGGGTGTCGATCAGGTTCAGGTTGTAGACCTGCCCGTCGCGCGCCTGGTAGCGCAGTGCTGCGGTCTGCGCCTTGATGGTGATACCCCGCTCGCGCTCGATGTCCATCGAATCGAGCACCTGCGCTTCCATCTCACGATCGGACAGCCCACCGCAACGCTGGATGATGCGGTCGGCCAGCGTGCTCTTGCCGTGGTCAATGTGGGCAATGATGGAGAAGTTACGGATGTGGTTCATCGGTTCGGATGGGAACACGGGCAGGTCGCGTCCGCCACATGAAAGTGCTGAAGGGCCGGCCTGCCTGGGCGAGCGGCTGACCGGCCGGACAAGCAGACAGGCAGACGGAGCCGCACCCTAAAAAAAAGGCGCGTCCAAGGGTCGACGCGCCTTCCAACAAGATATGGCAACTGCTTTGTTGGACGATCATTGTAGCGAAACCGGCCGCCGGAAGCGGCCTCGGGCACCGTCCCCGGCCATGGCCTCTATCCCTGACAGCCGCTACTTGTTCACACCTTATGCACACGTTACCCACATCCTGAACCAAGGCAGGACGGGGCAACGGCACTTAACGGCTGGGGCGAATGACGAGATAGTTCACCCACTCCCCACGCCGCACGAGCACGCTGACCGCTCGGGCCTTCTCGACCTTGGCCGCGATAGAGGCGAACTGTCGCAGATCCGTGACCTCGGTGTTGTCCACGGACAGGATGACGTCGCCCTCACGCAGCCCCGCCCGCGCCGCGGCACCTTCGACGGCATCGACCCGCACGCCGCCCTTGACCTTGAGTTCGCGCTTCTGCGCCTCGGTGAGATCGGAGGCGGTGATGCCCAACGCGCTCTTGACCGGAGCCGCGCCACTGGGCTCGGCCTGGGCCCGGCGTGTCGGACGCTCGGCCTCGAACTCGCCCACGGTAGCCGTGAGTTCCTTGGTGACGCCGCGGCGGAAGATCTGCAGCGTGGCCTTGGAACCGGGACGCGTGCCACCCACCAGGCGGGGCAGGTCGCCCGACTTCTCCACCAACTTGCCGTCCACCCGGGTGATGATGTCGCCCGCCTCCACCCCGGCCTTGTCCGCCGGCCCACCGGCCTCCACGCTCTGCACCAACGCCCCCGTGGGCTTGCCCAGGCCGATGGCCTCGGCCACTTCCTTGGTGACCGGGGCGATCTGCACGCCGATGCGGCCTCGGATCACCCGGCCATTGGCGCGCAGCTGGTCAGACACGCGCATCGCCTCGTCGATGGGGATGGCAAAGCTGATGCCCATGAAGCCGCCCGAGCGGCTGTAGATCTGCGAGTTGATGCCCACGACCTCGCCTCGCAGGTTGAGCAAGGGGCCGCCGGAGTTGCCCGGGTTGATGGCCACGTCCGTCTGGATGAAGGGCAGGTAGTCACCGGTGTCACGCTGCTTGGCGCTGACGATGCCCGCCGTGACCGAGTTCTCCAGGCCGAAGGGCGAGCCGATGGCCATGACCCACTCTCCGACCTTGAGCCGGTTCACGTCGCCGATCTTCACGAAAGGCAAGCCCGCGGCATCGATCTTGACCACGGCCACGTCGGTGCGCTTGTCGGCACCGACGATCCTGGCCTTGAACTCGCGCTTGTCCGTCAGCGTGACCAGCACCTCGTCGGCACCATCCACCACGTGCGCATTGGTCATGATGAAGCCGTCAGCGCTCAGGATGAAGCCCGAGCCCACGCCGCGCTGCTGCGGCTCGTCATCGCTGCGGGGGCCGGACCGCGGCCCGGGGCGGCCCGGCATGGGGATGCCGAAGCGGCGGAAGAACTCCTCCATGCCGGGGTCCACCTCGCCGGCACCTGGCGCATTGGCCCGGCCTCGTTCCATGGTGCGGATGTTGACCACCGAGGGGCCCACGCGCTCCACGAGTTCGGTGAAGTCGGGCAGCGCCTGGGCCGACACCGCTGGCGGCAGCACCAGGGCCGCAGCGCCCAGGAACCCGGCGGCCAGCTGCAGCACGCGCCTTCGCAGAGCCCCGCCGGCGGGGCTCAGGGGGCCGAAAAGAAGAGCTTGGAACATCTGGTTTCTCCAGTGGGGTTTCAAGGGCCCGTCCGGCTCCTGCAGGGCCGGGACGGGTCGCAGGGACGACAAGCAGCAGAACACTTCAAGGGTATGTGTGGTTCAAGACCAGCGCTGCAAGACCCCCGAATGGCCCTGAACGTTGACAGGGACACGTCAAGCTTGGGGCCGGGCCTGGGACGCACCGTACAGCGCCACGCACAGGCCGTGCCACGGCAGGCCGACGCGACGCTGCGAAACCGCGACCCAGTCGAGTGAGCGCAAGCTCCAGCGGGACCGGCCCGGAACCCTCAGGCGCAACAGCATCCAGACGCCCAGGTCGATCATCACCTCAGGCGCACACACCTGCCCCGCCCCCAGTTCTGGGTCAATGAGATCGCCAGGCACGCCACCCTGTGCATGCAGGCCATCTCGAGGGGACGCTTGCACACGCTGCCTGAAGCGCCATTCACGGCCCGTCCACTCGAGTCGGGCCACCGGGGCGCCTGCCATGCGCCACCCGACCCAGCCCGACACCAGCGCCAGCCCCAGGCAGACCGCCCAGGCGGCAGGCCCCTGCGCCAGACCCCACCGCTGGATTTGCCACAGCGCCACCGCGGCGGCCACCAGCGCCCAAAACAACGTGCAGCTGGCGCGCCAGGCGGGCTCGGGGCCTAATTCCACCGCCACGGGCGGCGCAGTGCGGGAGGGAGCCACCGGAGAATCAGGCGCCAGAAACGAGGCCGTGGCCGGCCTGCACCGCCCCGACCCGGCAGCTCAGCCC
The DNA here is from genome assembly GCA_044358945.1 of Rubrivivax sp. Taxonomy (GTDB): domain Bacteria; phylum Pseudomonadota; class Gammaproteobacteria; order Burkholderiales; family Burkholderiaceae_C; genus Rubrivivax. The sequence goes on along the minus strand of JBIKMY010000046.1, from coordinate 3,452 downwards.
GCGCGGCGGAACACCAGCGTGCCGTTGGTGCCGCCGAAACCGAAGTTGTTCTTCACCGCCACGTCGATCTTCATCTCCCGAGCCGCATTGGCGCAGTAATCCAGATCGCAGTCCGGGTCCGGGTTGTGCAGGTTGATGGTGGGGGGCGACACCTGGTGGTGCAGCGCGAGCACGGTGAACACCGACTCGACTCCGCCGGCGCCGCCCAGCAGATGCCCGGTCATCGACTTCGTTGAATTGACCACCATGCGACGGGCGTGGTCACCGAAGGCGAGCTTGATCGCGTTGGTCTCGTTGATGTCGCCCAGGGGCGTGGAAGTGCCGTGAGCGTTCAGGTACTGCACGTCGTCGGCGTTGACCCGCGCGTTGCGCAGGGCAGCGCGCATGGAGCGCTTTGGGCCGTCCACGTTCGGTGCGGTCATGTGATACGCGTCGGCACCCATGCCGAAACCTGCCAATTCCGCGTAGATGTTGGCGCCACGGCGGCGCGCATGCTCGTACTCCTCGAGCACCAGCACACCTGCCCCTTCACCCAGCACGAAGCCGTCGCGGTCCTTGTCGAAGGGGCGCGAGGCCGTCTCGGGCGAATCGTTTCGTGTGGACAGGGCACGCGCAGCGGCGAAGCCGCCTACCCCCAGCGGGGACACTGTGCTCTCCGCGCCGCCGGCAATCATCACGTCGGCATCACCGTACTCGATCATCCGCCCGGCCTCGCCGATGCAATGCAAGCCCGTGGTGCAGGCCGTCACGATGGCCAGATTCGGCCCGGTGAAACCGTACCGGATCGAGATGTGCCCCGAGATCATGTTGATGATGGAGGCCGGGACGAAGAACGGCGACACGCGGCGCGGGCCGCGCTGGTTCAATTCGGCCGCCATCTCCTCGATCAAGGGCAGGCCACCGATGCCCGAACCCACCATGCAGCCGATACGCTCGGCCTGCTCTTCGGTGAGGGCGTCCCCCGTGGACAGGCCGGCATCCCGCACGGCCTGCATGGCAGCGGCCAGCCCGTAGTGGATGAAGGTGTCCATGTGGCGGGCTTCCTTGCCGGGGATGTAGTCCTCGACATTGAAACCCTTGACCTCACCGGCGAAACGACAGGCGAAGTTCGCCGCGTCAAAGCGCGTGATGGCACCGATGCCTGAGCGGCCTGCCAGCAGATTGGCCCAGCCCTCTTGGACGGTATTTCCCACCGGGCTGATGAGGCCCAGCCCGGTGACGACGACGCGCCGGCGCGTCATGCCTTCTGGTTCTTGACCGCGTAGTCGATCGCCAGCTGCACCGTGGTGATCTTCTCGGCTTCCTCGTCCGGAATCTCGATGCCGAACTCGTCCTCGAGCGCCATCACCAGCTCCACCGTGTCCAGCGAGTCGGCACCCAGATCGGCCACGAAGGCCTTTTCGTTGGTGACGTCGGCTTCAGGAACGCCGAGTTGTTCTGCAATGATCTTCTTGACGCGCGCTTCGATATCGCTCATGACTTCTCCGAGTGCCCCCGCGTGGGAGCGTGACAAACAGCCCCGGATTCTACCGGCCGGGACGCAAACCGGAGGGGCGACGTCGCCGCCCCGCAGTGACTGGACTTCGGGCCCCTTGGTTCAGGCCCCGGTTCAGGCCATGTACATGCCGCCGTTCACATGCAGTTCGGTGCCTGTGACGTAGCCGGCCAGGGGAGAGGCCAGAAAGGCCACGGCGTGGGCGACCTCCTCGGGCGTGCCCAGGCGGCCGGCGGGAATCTGCTGCAGCAAAGCGGTCTTCTGTGCCTCGGGCAGCACCTCGGTCATGTCGGTGGCGATGAAACCCGGGGCCACGCAGTTGACGGTGATGTGCCGGCTGCCCAGTTCACGCGCCAGGGCCCGCGTCATGCCCGCGACGCCGGCCTTGGCCGCGGCGTAGTTGGCCTGGCCGGCGTTGCCGCTGGCGCCCACGACGGACGTGATGTTCACGATGCGGCCATAGCGCTGCTTCATCATCGGGCGGATCACGGCGCGGCTCATGCGGAACACAGCCTTGAGGTTGGTCTCCAGCACGGCGTCCCAGTCCTCGTCCTTCATGCGCATGGCCAGGGTGTCGCGGGTGATGCCGGCGTTGTTGACCAGCACCTGCAGGCCCCCGAACTCCTTGACCAGCGCATCGACCGCGGCTTCACAGGCGGTCGCGTCGTTCACGTTAAGCACAAGCCCTCGGCCTCCAAGGGAGGCCAGCGCCTCGGTGATGGCCTCGGCGCCCGCCTGCGAAGTGGCCGTGCCCACCACCCGGAAGCCCTGCTTGGCCAGCATCATGGCAATGGCCCGGCCGATGCCCCGGCTGGCACCGGTGACCAGAGCCGTCTGGGTTTGTGAAGTCAGGTCTGCACTCATGCCAACAACTCCCGGGCTTCGGCCAGGGTGGCCGGGTCGAACACCGTCATGCTCACGGCGTCGGCGTCGACCCGCTTGACCAAACCGGACAGCACCTTGCCCGGCCCGCACTCCAGCACATGGGTCAGGCCGCGCGCGCGCAGGGCCTGAACCACCTCCACCCAGCGTACCGGACCGAAGGCCTGACGGTACAAGGCATCGCGCAGGGCCTGCGGATCGGCCTGCACCGCGGCGTCGATGTTGTTGACCACCGGAATGCGCGGCACGACCAGGTTCACGCCGGCCAGCTTCTCTCGCAGCCGCTCGGCCGCGGGCTTCATCAGTGACGAGTGGAACGGCGCAGACACGGCCAGGGGCAAGGCACGCTTGGCGCCCACAGCCTTGAGCAGTTCGCAGGCCTTGTCCACACCGACCTTGGTGCCTGCAATGACCGTCTGCTTGGGGTCGTTGAAGTTCGCCGCCTCCACCGCCTGCCCGGTGGCCGCGGCCGCCTGGGCGCAGCCCTCACGCACGGCCGCCGCATCCAGCCCGAGGATGGCCGCCATGGCCCCCACCCCCACGGGCACGGCCTCCTGCATGGCCTGCGCCCGAAAGCGCACCAACGGCAGGGCCTCGGCGAGCGTCAGCGCGCCGGCGGCCACCAGTGCGCTGTACTCCCCCAGCGAATGGCCTGCCACGGCGGCGGGTTCATCGCCGCCCTCGTGGCGCCAGGCGCGGTAGCAGGCGATGGCCGCTGTCAGCATGACGGGCTGGGTGTTGGTGGTGAGTTCCAGCGCCTCCTTGGGGCCCTCGTGGATCAACCGGGCGATGTCTTCGCCCAGGGCCGTGGAGGCTTCCTGAAGGGTGGCACGAACGGCGGGGTGGTCTCCCCAGGCGTCGAGCATACCGACGGACTGGGAACCCTGGCCGGGGAAGACGAAAGCGAAAGGCTTCATGCGAGCGTCTCTTGGGTCTCTAGATCTTGAGAAGGGCGTCAGAAGTCCAGCAGCACGGCGCCCCAGGTGAAGCCGCCGCCCACGCCTTCGAGCATGACGGTGTCACCCTTGCGGACCTGACCGCCGCGCACGGCGTGGTCCAGCGCCAGCGGCACCGA
>JBIKMY010000045.1:0-9956 GCA_044358945.1 Rubrivivax sp. | reverse complement strand
TGGGCGTGGACTTCACCAGCGCGCCGTCGCGGCGCAAGCCCATCACCGTGGCCCGCGGCCGGCGCCAGGGACCGGTGCTGCGCTTCGACCGACTGGACGTTTACCCGGACTTCCCCGCGTTTGAGTCAGCGCTGGCCGAGCCGGGCCCGTGGCTGGGGGCCTTCGACTTTCCTTTCGGCCTGCCGCGCACCTTTGTGGAGAGCCTGGCGTTGGGCGATTCGGCCCAGGCCGTGATGGACGCACTGCGCCGACGCTGCGCCACGCGCATGGACTTTCGCGCCCTGGTGGACGCCTGGGGCAACACCCGGCCTGCCGGCCAGCGGTTGTTGCACCGCCGCACCGACGGCGCCCTGCCCGGCATCAGCTCCACCAGCCCGCTGCAGACGCGCTACGTGCCCGTGGGCTTCATGTACTTCGAGGGCCTGTCGCGCCTGCTGGCCGCGGGCCTGACCTTGCCTGGCCTGCATGCGGGCGATGGCGTGCGCGTGGCGGTGGAGGGCTACCCCGGATGGCTGGCCTTCGAGTTGATCGGCAAGCGCTCGTACAAGAACGATGCCGGTGCCGACCGCCTGATCGCCCGCAAGGACATTGTGGATGCACTGGAGCAGGGCCGCACCCGCCTGGGCCTGCGCCTGAAGCTCACCCACGCGCAGCGCGAGAGTCTGGTGGATGACTCCTCGGGCGACCGGCTGGATGCCGTGCTGTGCCTGGTGCAGGCGGCCTGGGCCGCGGCGCAGCCGGGTTACGGCATGCCTGCCGGCGTTGACCCCGTGGAAGGCTGGATCGTCACCGCCTGAAGTCCGGCCGTCAGGCCGGCTCCATGCCCTGGCGCTGCTTGGCCTCGTCCGCCGCAGGCGAGGCCATGTAGGCCAGCAGCGCCCGGGCGGCCTCGGGCTGCGTGCAGGTGGCGGCCAGCGCGGCCGCGAAGGTGGTCATGATCTGCACGCCGGGCGGCAGCAGGCCGACGATGCGGATGCCGGGCACATGCAGCAGTTCGCTCAACTGCTGGAAGCCCAGCGCCACGTCGCCCTGTGCCACGAGCCGGGCCACTGGCACGCCTGGCGGCGCCTGGACGATGCGAGGGCGGATCGCTTCCAGAATGCCCCAGCGCTCGAAAGTCTTGAGCAGGTGGGTGCCGCTGGGGCCGGTGGAATAGCCCAGCGTGGGGGCTGCCAGCACGGCGGCCTTCAGCGCTTCTTCCGTGCCGATGTCGGGCGCAGGCGCCCCGGCGGGCACGGCCACCGACACGCCCGATCGCACCAGCGCCACGGTGCTGCCGGCCACTGTCTTGCCCGCACCCTCCAACTGCGACAAGGCGTTGGAGGCCAGCGCGACGATGTCGAAGGCCTCGCCTTCCTGCACCCGTCGGGCAGCGTCCACCCCGCCCACCGCCTCCAGCACCGTGGCGGCGCCACCGGCCCGCTCATGGGCAGCGATCAGATCGGCCAGCACCTGGCGGGTGGCCATGGATGAAATCATGCGCAGAGGGGTCATGGAGCTCTCGAGGAGGTGTTTTGCCGGGCGCCGATTCTCCCGTGCGGCTGACGGCGGCGGCGAGCAGCGGGGCCTGGCAGGTGTGCCAGGGCTGTCACAGACGGTCACAAAGCGCCCACACAGGACCCACAGACAAGCGTGCCGCGGATTTCCACAATGCCAGGCATCGACACACGGTGTGTCGCGCAACCGAAGACAAGGAGATCCCCATGAGCACCTTCAACCCCCGCGCCTTCGCCTTCGCTCTGCTGGCCACGACCCTGACCGTGGGCGGTACGGCCGCCCTGGCGCAGGACGTGCGCAGTGCTGATCAGCGCACCACCGGCGCCTCCATGGCGCGGGTGATCAGCGTCACGGCGAACATGGATCGCTTCAGCGAGCACAGCCAGCAGTGCACCGAGCAACAGCAGGTGGTCACCACGCCCGGCCAGGCCGGCTTTGGCACCACCATGGCGGGCGCGCTTATCGGCGGCGCTCTGGCCTCGCCCATCGGCAAGGGTAGCGGCAAGGTGGTCGCGGTGGCCGCCGGCAGCACGGTGGGTGCGCACGTCGCCCGCAACATGGCGGAGCAGAACAGCACCACCACGGTGAAGACGGTGCAGGTCTGCCAGCCCGTGACCATGATGCGCGAACAGGTGCGCGACTACACGGTGCGCTATGAGTGGGAGGGCCGCGAGTACATGGTGAACATGTCGCAGCACCCCGGCGCCTGGCTGAAGGTCTCCACCTCGCACACCGTGCAGGCGATGTGATGGCCTGCGCAGGCCGACGCGGTCTCAGCCCGCAGGCCAGTCCATCAACAAGCGCGCCCCGCCCAGCGGGGCGCTTTGCATGCGCGCCTGGCCGCCGTGCGCCTCGGCGACCCGCCGCACGATGGCCAGGCCCAGGCCCCAGCCGCGGCTGCGGCGCTCGCGCTCGCCCTCCAGGCGCTTGAAGGGTTGGAAGACGGCTTCCTGCTGGGCTGGCGGCACACCCTGCCCGTCGTCATCCACCGCGATGAACACCCGGCCGTCCTCGACCCAGGCCGCCAGCTCGATGCGTGAGCGCGCGTGGCGCGCCGCATTGCGCAGTCCGTTGCGCAGCGCATAGGGCAGCAGGCGGCCGTCGAAGTTCACCGGGCCCGTCAGCGTCCAGCGGGTGCCCAGGGCCTTGCCTTCCAGCAGCGGCGCGAGGGCGCGAACCTCCTGGTCCAGCAGCGCGCCCAGGTCGCCTGGCAGCAGGACCGAAGCCACGGCGCCCATGTCCAGGCGCGCCAGGGTCAGGCTGGTGTCGATCAAGGCTTCGAGTTCGGCGATGTCCCGCTCACAGGCCGCCACGGCATCCGCACGTCGGGCGGTATCGTCTTCGTCCACCAGGGCGTCCAGGGCAAAGCGCAGGCGGGCCAGCGGCGTGCGCAGTTCATGCGAGACGGCACCGGTCAGTTCGCGCTGGGTGGCCAGGGCCGCGGCCAGGCGCTCCAGGGTGGCGCGCATGCCCTGGCCCACGGGAGCGAACAAGCGGCTGTCCAGGGTCGGCATGGGCGTATCGAAGCGTCCGGCGCCCAGGGCATCGGCGGTGTGCTGCAGTGCGCGCAGGTCGCGCCAGGCGGGTCGCAGCAGCACCCAGGCCGTCAGCCCCACGGCGCCGGCCAGCACCAGGGCTGCGGCCAGCTGCAGCCACATCTGCGGGGGCAGGTACAAGCGATGTTCGGGGTTCCAGTCGGGGTCCAGGGGCCCCAGCACCAGCACCTGAAGGGAACCGGTCCCGGACGCAGGCAGGGGCTGCCCCACGGCAGGCGGCAGGGCCGCGACCACGCGCCGATTGAAGCCCGTCACCAGCAACTCGCCGGCGGCCAGCCGAGCGCGCTCGTCGGCCGCGAACGCGTCCGCAGGCGACAGCGCCACGGGATAAGCGAAGCGCTCGTCCAGTTCGCGTACCCGTTGTGCCCGCGTCGCGTCGTCCAGCGGCGCCAGTTCGTGCTGCAGCATGAGCACGGTGCCCCCCATGAAGCGGCGCACGTAGTCGTCCGTGACCTCCTTGACGGACACGGTCACCAGGGTCTGCACCAGCAGCATCATCGCCATCACCGCCAGCGCCAGCCCTGCAGCGGCGCGGGCGACGCTGGCACGTGGGCGCGCGCCTTCGGCAGATGCGGTTGGCGTCATCCCGGCGCGAACAGGTAGCCTTGACCGCGCACGGTCTTGATCCGCACGGGGGTGTCGGCGTCGTCGCCGATCTTGCGGCGCAGGCGCGAGATGCGGGCGTCGATGGCACGGTCCAGTCCGTCGAACTCCAGGCCGCGCAGCCCCTGCATGATGTCGTCGCGTGAGACCACTTGTCCGGCGCGTTCGGTCAGAAAGCGCAGCAGTTCGTACTCGGCGGTGGTCAGGGCCACGGCCTGCCCCGCCAGGCGGACCTCGCGCGCCGCCGGGTTCAGCTCCAGGGTGCCAAAGCGCAGCACGCCTGGGGCAGCACTGGCGGGGGGTGGGGCCGAGGCGGGAGCGTCACGGCGCATCAGCGCCTTCAGCCGGGCCAGCAGCACGCGCGGTGCCACCGGCTTGGTGATGTAGTCGTCGGCCCCGCCTTCCAGGCCCAGCACCTGGTCGATGTCGTCATCGCGCGCGGTCAGCATCACGATGCGCCCGGCGAAGTCGCGCCGCACATCGCGCAGCACGTCGAAGCCGTCCTTGCCCGGCAGGTGGCCGTCCAGCAGCGCCACGTCGAAGGCTTCCCGGCGCATCAGCGCCTCGCCCTCGTCGCCGCGCGCGCAGTGGGTCACCTGCCAGCCCGCGCGCTGCAGGGCGTCGGACACCAGCTGCGCCAGGCGCTCGTCGTCCTCTACCAGCAGCAGGCGTGGACCGTCCATGGTCGGGTGGGTTGTGCGGCGTGGGGCGGTGTGCCTCAGTCCGCCTTCTGCAGGTATGTCTCGGCCAGCTTGACCCAGTAGCTCGCCCCCGTGGACAGGCAGGCGTCGTTGAAGTCGTAGCCCGGGTTGTGCACCATGCAGCCGCCCTCGGAACCCACGCCGTTGCCGATGAAGATGTAGCAGCCCGGCACCTTCTCCAGGAAGAAGGCGAAGTCCTCGCTGCCGGTGACGGGTTCGGCGGGCAGCAGGCCCTCGTCGCCCAGCCAGTCGCGCACCACCTGGGTGCAGAAGGTGGTCTCCTTGTGGTGGTTGTGCAGCACGGGGTAGCGACGCTGATAGTCCACCTCGGCTGTGCAGCCGTGCACCACGGCCTGGAGCTGGGCGATCTCGGTGATGCGGCGCTGCAGCAGATCGCGCACGTCGGGGTGGAACGCCCGCACGGTCAGGCGCAGCTCGGCCTCGCCGGGGATGACGTTGGGCGCGTCGCCCGCCAGGAAGGCGCCCACGGTGACGATGCCCACCTGCAGCGGCGGCACGTTGCGTGACACGATGGTCTGCAGTGCCATGACCACGCTGCTGGCCGCCACCACGCAGTCGGTGGAATGCTGCGGCATGGCGCCGTGGCCGCCGCGGCCCCGCACCTTGATGATGGCGGTGTCGGCGCTGGCCAGCGCAAAGCCCGGCATCGCGGCGAACTTGCCCACTGGCAGGCCTGGCGCGTTGTGCATGCCAAACATCGCCTCGCAGGGGAACAGGTCCAGGAAGCCGTCTTCCAACATCTGGCGTGCGCCGCCCTGGCCTTCCTCGGCGGGCTGGAACACCACGTGCAAGATGCCGTTGAAGCGCTGCGTGGCCGCCAGGTGGCGCGCCGCGCTCAGCAGCATGGCGGTGTGCCCGTCATGGCCGCAGGCGTGCATCTTGCCGAAGACCTTGCTGGCCCAGGGCTTGCCACTGTCCTCCTGGATGGGCAGCGCGTCCATGTCGGCGCGCAACCCGATGCGCCGCGTGCTGGTGCCCACCTTCAGCGTGCCCACCACACCTGTCACGCCCAGGCCCCGGTGCACCTCGTAGCCCCAGCGCTGCAGACATTCGGCCACCAGATCGGCGGTGGCGTTCTCCTGGTACGCCAGTTCGGGGTTGGCATGGATGCGGTGCCGGATGGCGATCATCTCGGCTTCGTGGGCACGGACTTCGTCCAGGGCAGGCAGGGGCAGGGGTGCGTTCATGGCGGGCGCGGGTTCAAGGCTCAGGAATCGCGATTGTCTGCGTTGTCCCCGCAGGCGCGACACGACGCTTTGGCTCGGGCGACACTGCAGGCCTTGGCTGCCACGCAGATGATCAGGAGCAAGCATGAAAACCTATCGCATCGCCACCATCCCGGGGGATGGCATTGGCAAGGAAGTGATCCCCGCCGGCCAGCAGGTGCTGCAGACCCTGGCCGACCGGCTGGGCACCTTCCGCCTGGAGTTCACGAACTTCGGATGGGGCGGGGACTGGTACCGCGCCCACGGCCAGATGATGCCGGCCGACGGGCTGGAGGCCCTGCGCGGCCAGGACGCCATCCTCTTCGGGTCGGCCGGCGACCCGCAGATCCCGGACCACATCACGCTGTGGGGCCTGCGGCTGAAGATCTGCCAGGGCTTTGACCAGTACGCCAACGTGCGGCCCACGCGCATCCTGCCGGGCATCGACGCCCCGCTCAAGCGCTGCCGGCCGCAGGACCTGGACTGGGTGATCGTGCGCGAGAACTCCGAGGGCGAGTACGCCGGCGTGGGCGGGCGGGCACACCAGGGGCACCCGATCGAGGTGGCCACCGATGTCTCCCTGATGACCCGCGCGGGCGTGGAGCGCATCATGCGCTTCGCCTTCGGCTTGGCCCGCTCCCGCCCGCGCAAGCTGCTGACGGTGGTGACCAAGAGTAATGCCCAGCGCCACGCCATGGTGATGTGGGACGAGATCGCGCTGCAGGTCGCTGCCGAGTTTCCGGACGTGCGCTGGGACAAGGAACTGGTGGACGCGATGACCGCGCGCATGGTCAACCGTCCGGCCACCATCGACACCGTGGTGGCCACCAACCTGCACGCCGACATCCTGAGCGACCTGGCCGCTGCGCTGGCCGGCAGCCTGGGCATCGCGCCCACCGGGAACATCGACCCCGAGCGCCGCTACCCCAGCATGTTCGAGCCCATCCACGGATCAGCCTTCGACATCATGGGCAAGGGCTTGGCCAACCCGGTGGGCACTTTCTGGAGCTGCGTCATGCTGCTGGAGCACCTGGGTGAGGCGCGGGCCGCGGCCGCGCTGATGGTCGCCATCGAGGCCGTGACGGCCGACCCGGCGCTCCACACGCGCGACCTGGGGGGCACGGCCACCACGGCGCAGGTCACGGCGGCCGTGTGCCAGCGGCTGCAGTTGGCGTAGGCGCTTGGGGATTCCCCGCCTGACAGCGCCTCGGGCATCGGGCACATTGGGGTCGTCTCGTATCGCTTCAGGAGCCTGCCTTGACCCATCCTGCCCTTCGCCTATGCCGCGGGCCCGCCCGTTCTCTCATCGCCTTTCGGGCTGTTCTGGGCCTCGTGGCCGGCGCCTCGCTGCTCAGCGCGCCCGCCCTGGCGCAACCGTGCCCCGACAAGAACATCATGTACTGGCAGGCCTTCCCGCCTGGCGGGGAGTCCGACCTGTCGGCGCGCCACCAGCAACTGGTGCTGAAGAAGCGCTGCCCGTCCATCGAGACGGTGGTGCAGTACAAGGCCGGGGCAGGTGGGGCGTTGATGTGGACCACCATGAACACCCTGCCCGGCGATGGCGTCACGGTGGTGGGTGTCAACCTGCCGCACACCGTGCTGCAACCCATGGAAGGCAACGTTCAGTACAAGACCGAAGACATCACGCCCGTCTACTGGTTCCACTACACGCCCGACGCCTTGGTGGTGCCCGAGCAGAGCCCCATCAAGACCTTCGCCGACTTCATCCGGGTGGCCAAGGCACAGCCCAACAAGCTCAACCTGGCGGGCTCCGGGTTGAACTCCGCCAACCACGCCGCCCACGAGCGCCTGAACCGCGACTTCGGCATCAAGACCACCTACGTGCCCTACAAGGGCACGGGCGATCTGGCCACGGCGGTGCTCGGCGCGCAGGTGGACGGCACCATGTCCTACTCGGCCTTCGCCATCAACAACAAGGGTCGGGTGCGCGCCCTGGCCGTGGCCATGGACAAGCGCCACCCGCTGATGCCGGACGTGCCCACCTTCAAGGAACTGGGCGTGGACTGGGTGGACGGCGCCTTCCGGGGCGTGGGCGTGCCCAAGTCCACACCGCCCGAGGCGCGCAAGCGCCTGTCCGACCTGTGGGCCGCTCTGAACGCCGACCCGGAGATGAAGGAGCTGGCGGCCAAGAGCGGGTTCGAACTCGTCAACGTGGGCGTGGACCAGATGGACGCGTTCATGAAGCAGCGCGTGCAGGTCTACACCGAGGTGGGCAAGGCCATGGGGCTGGGCAAGAAGTAGGGCGGGCGCGGCGGCGGGCAGGGACCGTCGCCTTGCCGCAGCTGTCCAGGAGGATGCCGGCATGAAGCTGGGCGGTTGGATCCGTCTGGCCCAGATGGGCCGCCTGAAGGTCCACCTGCTCGCGCTTTGGAAACTGTTCCGCCACCCCGCCACACCCTGGGGGGTCAAGGCGATTGCCGTGGGTGTGGTGGCCTATGCCGTCAGCCCCATCGATCTGATTCCGGACTTCATCCCGGTGCTGGGGCAACTGGATGACCTGTTGCTCCTGCCGCTGGGCGTGGCCTTGGCGGTGCGATTGACACCGCCTGCCCTGTGGGCGCGCTGCCTGCAGGAGGCGGAAGCCGGCGTGGACCGCCTGCCGCGCCTGCTGTGGGGTGCAGCCCTCATCGTCTTGTGCTGGCTGTCCCTGCTGGGGCTGCTGATGTGGTGGTTGCTGCGGTCGGCCTGAGCCGGTGCCGCGCCTTGCACTTCACCAGCCTCCAAAGCGCGGCCACACGGCCACGCTGCCGTCCTCGCCCAGGAGGTGGTAACGGTCAAACTGCGCGCCCGTGGCGCAGGCGTGGTTGGGCAGCACGCGCAGCCGGCTGCCGAGCGGGAAGCGCTCACGCAGCGTGGTGTCGGCGGCGCCATCCAGGCGCGAGACGATGCCGTGCTCCTGGTTGGCCGCCGAGACGATCAGCTCCGGCAGCAGCGTGCCGTGCTCGTCGCATACCAGGCCGTACTTGCGGTCCACGGGCTGGGCCTGCGTGCCGCGGTCGCGGCTGAGCGCCATCCAGCCCGCGTCGATCAGCACCCAACCTTTGTCTGGCTGGTGGCCGATCACCGTGCCCAGCACGCTCAGGGCGATGTCCTCCGGCGTGCACACGCCCACGCCGGCCATCACCAGGTCCTGGAACACGTAGACACCGGCGCGCACCTCGGTCACGCCTTGCAGGTGGGCCGCTGACAGCGCCGTGGGCGTGGAGCCCACGCTGACGATGGAGCAGGGCAGGCCGGCCGCGCGCAGGCGTTGCGCGGCGCGCACGCAGCCGCTGCGCTCCTGCTCGGCAAAGGCCACCAGCTCGGCCTCGGTGTAAAGGTTGTAGGAGGCGCCGGCGTGCGTCATCACGCCGGCCAGGGTGACCCCGCCCGCGTGCAGCGCTTGGCCGATCTCGAGCAGCGCGGCCGAGGCGGGCAACACCCCGGCGCGGTGGCCGTCGGTGTCCACCTCGATCAACACCTCGAAGGTGTGACCGTGCTCTTGCCCGTAGGTGACCACCGCCTGCGCGGCTTCGAGCGAATCCACCGTGATCTTGAGGCGGCAGCCTCGCTCGCGCAGGGCCTGCACCTGCGGCAGCCGGGCACCGATGATGCCCACGGCGTAAAGGATGTCGGCAAAGCCGGCCTCGAAGAAGGCCTGCGCCTCCTTCAGCGTGGACACCGTGATGCCGCGCGCCCCCGCCGCTCGCTGCCGCCGCGCCACCTCCACGCACTTGGCCGTCTTCACATGCGGCCGGAAAGCCACGCCCAGCGCGTTCATGCGCGACTGCATCCGGGCGATGTTGGCAGTCAGCTTGTGCTCGTCGAGCAGGGCGGCGGGGGTGTCGAGGGTGTACAGCGGCAGGGTCATGGGCAGGACGGGCGTACTGGAAAGGCTTGAACGCCGACCAGTATCGCGCCCGGCCCAGAATGTGATCATGTCCCGTGCTGCACACGCCCTTGCCCAAGAACCTCCGCCCGCAGCAGGGGTCCATGGGGGGCACCGTGGCAGGGGGGCAGGTCTGACAGCCTGGTACACGCCGCTCTTGTTGGCACTGTGGTTGTGGACTGTGGCCTGGCCTGCGCAGCCTGCTTCGCGGGTGCTCCCAGGCCAGGTCACCCGCGTGGTGGATGGGGACACCCTGTGGTTCCAGCCCGACGAGCCGGGCGAGCCCCTGGTGGCCGTGCGGTTGCGCGGCATCGATGCGCCCGAGACCTGCCAGGCCTGGGGCCGGCAGGCCACGGCAGCGCTGCGCGAACAGGCACAGGGTCGGGCTGCGTCCTTGCGCATCCACGGCCAGGATGACTACCGCCGCACCCTAGGCACCGTCAGCGTGGCCGGCGTGAACCTCAACGCCGCCCTGGTGGCACAG
>JBIKMY010000044.1:0-9986 GCA_044358945.1 Rubrivivax sp. | reverse complement strand
CTGGCGGCGCCCATGAGGCGGATGATCTCCCGGTCCCGGATGCCACAGGCCTCCAGCGCCGTGGCCGTCTCGGCCAGGTACTCCAGCGTGGTGCCGTAGCGGCCGCGGGCCGCGCGCAAGATGTCCACCAGAGTGGCGTCGTCCAGGGGCGGCACGCAGGCCGGGCTGCGGCGGCTGAGCGTGAATGCCAGTGCGCGCACTGGGCCCTTTGGTGTGCGCAGGGGCAGCAGTCGGGGGTCGTAGACGCCCGTGGGCATCTCGCGTGCCCACAGCCTGTCCAGTTCCTGCTCCACCCGCGGCCTGGGCACGCGGTAGGCCACCCCCCTGCAAGACCCGCCGGGCAGCAGCGCGAACACCAGTCCCGGTACCTCCGGCGTGCCGCGGTTGATCCTGGAGCGCATGCGCAGGGCACGGTGCCACCCGCCGACGAGGGCCGGCCGGCACTCCACCGCCTCGAACTCCGGCCGCCATATCAAGGAGGCGTAGCCGAAGACCCACAGATCCTCCTGTCCGCCCCATTGCGCAACGATGCGCTGGCGCATGGGTTCCGGGTCACGGAAAGGCAGCATAGGTCCGGACATGGGCCGAATCATGACAGTTTGGTGGGGTGGCTTGCGGTTCGCCTGGGCCGGCGTGGCCGGGTAAGGACGGGGCATCATTTGACGATGTAACCAAGTTACATCAGAATGAAGACATGAGTTACAACCCGTGCCCGCGCAGACTTCGGGAGAGCACATGAACAGCCCGGTCGCTCTTCATCCTGTGGTCCGCGACGTGACCGAGCGGATTCGTCTGCGCAGCCAGGGGCTGCGTGCGGCCTATCTGGACCAGGTGGATCGGCTGGCTGCGCGCACCCGCGGAGCCGATCGCATGGGCTGCGCCAATGTCGCGCATGCCTTCGCCGCCATGCCTGCGCAGGACAAGTTCCGCGTGGTGGCGCAGAAGGCCCTGAACATCGGCGTGGTCACGGCCTACAACGACATGCTGTCGGCCCACCAGCCGTACGAGACCTACCCGGCCTGGATACGCGAAGAGGCACGCCGATTGGGGGCCACGGCCCAGGTGGCGGGGGGCGTTCCAGCCATGTGCGACGGCATCACGCAGGGCCAGCCGGGGATGGAACTGAGCCTGTTCTCGCGCGACACCATCGCGATGTCCACCGCCGTGGCGCTGTCGCACGACGTCTTCGACGCCGCCTTGCTGCTGGGCGTGTGCGACAAGATCGTCCCGGGGCTGCTGATCGGCGCCCTGCATTTCGGCCATCTGCCCTGCGTGTTCGTGCCTGCCGGGCCCATGAGTTCCGGCCTGCCCAACAAGGACAAGGCCCGTGTACGCGAGCAGGCGGCCCAGGGGCTGGTGGGGCGCGAGGCCCTGCTCGCGTCCGAGAGCCAGGCTTACCACGGCCCCGGCACCTGCACCTTCTATGGCACGGCCAACAGCAACCAGATGCTGCTGGAGGCCATGGGCCTGCACGTGCCGGGCGCGGCCTTCATCCACCCGCATGACGGCCTGCGCGAGGGCCTGACCCGTCACGCCGTGCGGCAGGTGCTGGACCTGGTGCGCCAGGGCCCGCGCTTCACCCCCATCGGCCGGCTGGTGGACGAGCGCTGCATCGTCAACGCCATGGCGGCCTTGCTGGCCACGGGGGGCTCCACTAACCACCTCATCCACTGGGTGGCCGTGGCGCGCTCGGCAGGGTTGCTGATCGACTGGTCGGACTTCGCCGAGCTCTCGGCTGTCGTGCCGCTGCTGGCTCGGGTCTACCCCAACGGCAGTGCCGACGTTAACCAGTTCCAGCAGGCGGGCGGGCCGGGCTTCGTGTTGCGGGAGTTGTCTGCGGGCGGGCTGATGCACAGCGATGTGCTGACGGTGGACGAGGGCGGCCTGGCCGCCTACGCCCGCGTGCCGACGCGCGACGCCGCCTCGGGGGAACTGCAGTGGCACGACCTGCCTGCCGAGCCGGGCGACCCGAGCGTGTTGCGCCGCCTGCCGCAGCCGTTTTCTTCCACGGGGGGCCTGCGCCTGTTGCAGGGGCGGCTGGGCCGGGCGGTCATCAAGGTGTCTGCCGTGCCTGAAGACCGGCAGATCATCGAGGCGCCGGCCCGGGTGTTCGACAGCCAGGAGGCGCTGCTGGAGGCCTTCGAGGCCGGCCAGCTCGAGCGCGACCTGGTGGCGGTGGTGCGCTTCCAGGGCCCGGCAGCCAACGGCATGCCTGAACTGCACAAACTCACCCCCCCGCTGGCCGTGCTGCAGAACCGAGGTTTTCGGGTTGCGCTGGTGACCGACGGGCGTATGAGCGGCGCCTCGGGCAAGGTGCCGGCGGCCATCCATGTCTCGCCCGAAGCGCTTTGCGGCGGTCCCTTGGCCCGCGTGCGCGACGGCGATCTGATCCGCCTGGATGCCACCGCAGGCACACTGGATGTCCTGATGCCGGAACACGAGTGGGCGGCGCGGGACGCGGCCGCCCGCACGGACGAAGGGGCCGAGCGCAGCGCCCACGGTCTGGGGCGCGAACTGTTTGCCGGCCTGCGCCGCAACGTCCGTGGGGCGGAGGAAGGCGCCGTGAGCTGGCTGTGACCGCCCACGCCCTGACCGCCTGCCTGAGCCTCGCTACCCACCACTAAGAACCTTGGCATGAACACCCTCGAACTCACCACCTATGGCCCGGTCATCCCGGTCATCGTCCTGCAGCAAGTCGAAGACGCCGTGCCTGTGGCGCAGGCCCTGGTGGACGGCGGCGTGCGGGTGCTGGAGGTGACCTTGCGAACGCCCGTGGCCTTGCGCTGCATCGAGGAGATCGCGCGGGCCGTGCCGCAGGCCATCCTCGGGGCGGGCACGGTGCGCTCGGCCGCCGACGCCCGCGCCGCACAGGCCGCCGGGGCCCGTTTTGCGGTCAGCCCTGGCTACACCCAGGCCCTGGGGGAGGCTTGCCGCGAGATCGGCCTGCCTTTGCTGCCGGGGGTGGCCACGGCCAGTGAACTGATGGCCGCGCAGGAGGGGGGCCACCACTTCGTCAAATTCTTCCCTGCCAGTGCTGCCGGCGGCATTCCCCTGCTCAAGGCCCTGGCCGGCCCGTTCCCCGAACTCAGCTTCTGCCCCACGGGGGGCATCACGCCGCAGAATGCGCGCGATTTCCTGGCCCTGCCGCAGGTGAAGGTGTGTGGCGGCTCGTGGCTCACGCCGCAGGACGCCATCGCGGCACGTGACTGGCCGCGCATCACGCGCTTGGCGCAAGAGGCCGCGGCCTTGCGCTGAAGGCCCCGGCGCTCAGCCGCCCACGCCCGCCAGCACCAGCACGCCGATGACGGCGAATACCAGCGCGGCGATGCGGTGCACCCATTCGATGGCCACGAACTTCACCGCCTTGTCGCCCAGCAAGACCGCCGGCACGTTGGCGATCATCATGCCCAGGGTGGTACCGGCCGTCACGGCAATCAGCGCGTCATAGCGCGCGGCCAGCATCACGGTGGCGATCTGGGTCTTGTCGCCCATCTCGGCCAGGAAAAAGGCGATCACCGTCACACCGAACACGCCAAAGCGCGGCTGCTTCGCCCCTTCGACGTCGTCAGCCTGATCGGGCACCAGCATCCAGGCGGCCACCGCCAGGAACGACACGCCCAGGATCCAGCGCATCCACGCCGGGTCCACCAGCCGGGTGATCCAGGTGCCCAGCGCGCCCGCAGCGGCGTGGTTCAGCAGCGTGGCCACCAGGATGCCAGCGATGATGGGCAGCGGCTTGCGGTAACGCGCGGCCAGCAGCAGCGCCAGCAACTGGGTCTTGTCGCCGATCTCGCCTAGGGCCACCACGCCGGTGGAGACGGCGAAGGCCTCGGCGATCAAACGGGCACCGTGTAGTTCAACGCCCGGCGTCCGCCATCGACATAGACGATCTCGCCCGTCATGTAGCTGGCGGCGTCACTCAGCAGGAAGGCCACCACTTCGGCCACCTCGGCGGGCTCGCCCAGACGCTTCATCGGGGTGCGGCCGAGGATGCGCTGGCGCGCGTCGTCGCTGGTGAGCACGGCCGCGCGGGCGAGTTCCGTGGCGATGGTGCCCGGGCCTACCGCATTGACGCGGATGTGCTTGTCGGCCAGGGCCAGGGCCATGGCCCGGGTGAGCTGGTCGATGCCGCCTTTGCTGGCGTTGTAGCTGGCGATCGATGGGATGGCCATGGCGCCATTGACCGAGCTCATGTGGACGATGGCACCGAAGCCCGCGCCGTCGCGGTTGGTGGCCATGGCCCGGGCCACGGCCTGGCCCACCAGGAAGGCTCCCTTCAGGTTCACCCCGATCACGGCATCCCAGTCGGCCTCGTTCACCTCCAGGAAGTCCGCCGCCTTGAAGATGCCGGCGTTGCTGACCAGACCGTCCACGCAGCCGAGGGCCTCCAGCGTGGCCGCCAGTGCCGCGTCCACGTCTGCCTTGCGCGAGACATCGCAGTGCAGATAGCGCACGCGTGCGCCCTGCGCCTGCAACTCGGCGGCCAGCGCCAGGCCCTGGGCATCGGCCACGTCCCACATCGCCACGGCGGCCCCTTCGCGCACCAGACGCCGCGCGCAGGCGGCACCGATGCCCTGGGCGGCACCCGTGATCACGATCACGCGGTCCTGCAGGCCGAACTGAATGGCGGGGTTCATGCTGACTTCTCCAGCCACACGGCGATGCCCTGGGCGTTGAGTTCGATGTCGATGCTCAGCAGCCGGGCGATGTCGTCGGCGCTGTGCGCGGCGCCGTGGCGCCGCAGGTCCTCGACGTACAGGGCATGCAGCGCGCTCTTCAGCGCCTCGTGCCGCTGCGGATGGTCGCGCAGGCGGCGTGCCAGGGTCACGGTCTCGTCCAGCAGGCGCTGCAGCGTCTGCCCCAGGGTCGCGACCTGGCCGACGCGTCCGTAGTGGGTGAGGTACACCCACTGCGGTGCACGCGCCAGCAAGCGGTCGATCGAGCGGGCCAGGGCTTCGGGCTCGAACTGCACGGGCGTGGAGGTCGGCAGGATCCAGGCGCCCCGTGGCGTATCGAATTCGCGGTAGCTCAGGCCGAAGGTGTCGCCGGTGAACCAGCCGCGCGTGGCTTCGTCCCAGATGCAGTGGTGGTGGCGCGCATGCCCCGGGGTGTCGATCAGCGTCAGGGCGCGACCGGCCAGTTCCACCGTCATGTCGTCGGCGCTGGACACCACGCGAGCTGCGTCCACCGGCACCAGTTGCCCATAGGCACGGTCCATCTCCTGCTGACCATACACCGCCAGGGCCCCCTGGTACAAGGCTGACGGATCGACCATGTGTCGCGCGCCGCGCGGGTGCACCAAGGCCCGGGCCCGGGGCAGTTCGCTCATCAGCAGCCCGACGCCACCGGCATGGTCCAGGTGCACGTGGGTGGGAATCACCCAGTCCACATCGCCGCGCTCCAGGCCCAGGGCCTCCAGCGCGCCCAACAGCCGCGGCACGCTGAAGTTGGTGCCGGTGTCGATGAAGGCGGCTCGGCCGTCTTGCACCATCAGGTAGGCGGCGTCAAAACGGTCCCGGTGAAACCCGGTGTCGATGACGTACAGGCCCTGGTCCAGGGGCTCGACGAAGGCGGGCAGGCTCATGGCCGGATTGTGCCTGCGGCCACCGGCAGGCGGGTCATCTGCTGGCCGTACATGCTTTAGTCCTAAAGCATTTTCATTGGACAATCCTGTGCAACCTTCCACTGGATCGACCATGCGCATCGTCTGCATCGGCGGCGGCCCCGCCGGCCTGTACTTCGCGCTTCTGATGAAGAAGCTCGATCCCTCGCACCACATCACGGTGGTGGAGCGTAACCGGCCCTACGACACCTTCGGCTGGGGCGTGGTGTTCTCCGATGCCACCCTGGAAGGCATGCGTGCCTGGGACGCAGAGACTGCTGATGCCATCGAGGTGGCCTTCAACCACTGGGACGACATCGAGCTGCACTTCAAGGGCCACGTCATTCGCTCGGGCGGCCACGGTTTCGTGGGTATAGGGCGCAAGAAGCTGCTCAACATCCTTCAGGCACGCTGCGAGGCCCTGGGCGTGGAGTTGCGCTTCGAGACCGAGGTGGATTCCGACGCCGACTTTCCCGACGCGGACCTCATCATCGCCAGCGACGGCGTCAACTCCCGGATCCGCCAGAAGTACGCCGATGTCTTCCAGCCTGACATCGTCACGCGGCCCAACCGCTTCATCTGGCTGGGTACCACCCAGCTTTACGACGCGTTCAACTTTCACTTCGAGAAGACGGAGCACGGCTGGTTCCAGAGCCACGTCTACAAGTTCGACGACCAGACCACCACCTACATTGTCGAAACACCCGAGCATGTGTGGAAGGCCCATGGTCTGGACCAGGCCAATACCGAGCAGTCCATTGCCTTTTGCGAAAAGCTCTTCGCCAAGTACCTGGGCGGCCATCCGCTGCTGAGCAATGCTCGGCATCTTCGAGGCTCGGCCTGGCTGAACTTCCAGCGCGTGCGCTGCCGAAACTGGCACCACTTCAACGGCAAGAGCCACGTGGTGCTGATGGGCGACGCCGTGCACACGGCACACTTTGCCATCGGCTCGGGCACCAAGCTGGCGCTGGAAGATGCCATCGGCCTGACCCGTCTGTTCAAGGAAGCGAAGGCCGCAGGCGGCGGCGGGGCCGCTGACATCCTTGCCGTGCTGCAGCGTTACCAGACCGAGCGCGAGGTGGACGTGCTGCGCCTGCAGAACGCGGCCTGGAACGCGATGGAGTGGTTCGAGGTGGTGGGCACGCGCTACTGCGACCAGCTGGAGCCCGAGCAGTTCATGTACTCCATGCTCACGCGCAGCCAGCGCATCAGCCACGAGAACCTGCGCCTGCGCGACGCCCGCTGGCTGGAGGACTACGAACGCTGGTTGGCGCAGCGGGCCGCGGCGCAGGCCGGGGTGGCCGCGCCGGCCTCGGCCCTCAAGCCTCCCAGCCCCATGTTCACGCCCTACAAGCTGCGTGGCATGGTGGTGCCCAACCGCGTGGTCGTCTCGCCAATGGCGATGTACTCGGCGCAGGACGGCCTGCCGGGGGATTTCCACCTCGTGCACTTCGGCGCGCGCGCCCTGGGCGGTGCCGGGCTGCTCTACACCGAGATGACCTGCCCCAGCGCGGATGCGCGCATCACCCCGGGCTGTGCCGGCCTGTGGAACGACGCGCAGCGTGACGCGTGGAAGCGCGTCGTGGACTTCGTGCACGCGAATTCCGACGCCAAGATGGGCCTGCAGCTCGGCCACGCCGGGCGCAAGGGCAGCACGCAGTTGGGTTGGCAGAAGATGGACGAGCCGCTGGAAAGCGGCAACTGGCCTTTGCTGTCGGCCTCAGCCATCGCCTACCTGCCGCAGAGTCAGGTGCCCCGCGCGATGACCCGGGAAGACATGGACCGCGTGCGCGAGGACTTCGTGGCCGCCGCCCGGCGTGGCGCCGAGGCCGGCTTCGACATCCTGGAACTGCACTGTGCGCACGGCTATCTGCTGTCCAGCTTCCTCTCGCCGCTGACCAATCGGCGCGATGACGCCTACGGCGGCTCGGTCGAGAACCGCGCTCGCTATCCGCTGGAAGTGTTCACCGCCGTTCGCGCGGTCTGGCCCGAGGACCGGCCGATCTCCGTGCGGCTGTCCTGCCACGACTGGTTCCCCGGCGGCAACACGGCCGATGACGCGGTGGCCATGGCGCGGTTGTTCAAGGCTGCCGGTGCGGACATCATCGACTGCTCCTCCGGCCAGGTGGTGGCCGATCAGAAGCCGGTGTACGGCCGCATGTGGCAGACGCCCTTTGCCGACCGCATCCGCAACGAGGTGGGCATCCCGACCGTGGCCGTGGGCTCCATCTTCGAGGCTGACCACGTGAACATGGTCATCGCCGCCGGCCGCGCGGACCTGTGCGCCGTGGCACGCCCGCACCTGGCCGACCCCGCTTGGACGCTGCACGAGGCGGCGAAGATCGGCCATGCGGACATTGCCTGGCCGCTGCCCTATCTTTCGGGCCGCAGCCAGTTCGAGACCAACCTCAAGCGCGCCGCTTCAGCGGGCCCCGCCTGACCCGCGACCCGGCCCTGCGCTCGACTCTCCGCCTGACGAGGACCCCATGCACGATGACAAGAAGCCCTTCAAAGACTACGCCGCCCGCCACTTCCGCTGGGCCTGCAGCGAGGACGGTCGCGTCGCAACCGTCACGCTCAACCGGCCGGAGAAAAAGAACCCGCTGACCTTCGACAGCTACGCCGAACTGCGCGACCTGTTCCGCGACCTGGCCTACGCCAGCGATGTGCGCGCCGTGGTGATTGCAGGGGAGGGTGGCAATTTCTGCTCGGGCGGCGACGTGTTCGAGATCATCGAACCGCTGACCAAGATGCCCATGCCTGAACTGCTGCGCTTCACGCGCATGACGGGCGATTTGGTGAAGGCGATGAAGCGCGCGCCCCAGCCCATCGTGGCGGCGATCGACGGCATCTGCGCCGGGGCTGGCGCCATGATCGCCCTGGCCGCTGACTTGCGGCTGGGCACGCCTGCGGCGAAGACGGCCTACCTCTTCACCCGTGTGGGCCTGGCCGGGGCCGACATGGGCGCTTGCGGCCTGTTGCCGCGCGTGATCGGGCAGGGCCGCGCCACCGAACTGCTGATGACCGGCCGCGCCATGTCGGCCGACGAAGGCTTCGCCTGGGGCTTCTTCAACGCGCTGCACCCACGCGAGGAGGTGGTGTCCAGGGCCGAGGCCCTGGCCTGCTCTCTCGCCGACGGGCCGTACTTCGCCCACACCATGACCAAGACCATGCTGAACCAGGAATGGGCCATGGGCATCGAGGAGATGGTGGAGAGCGAAGCCCAGGCCCAGGCTATCTGCATGATGACCCAGGACTTCCACCGCGCCTTCCACGCCTTTGCGGCCAAGCAGACGCCCAAGTTCGAGGGGGATTGAGCCTCATGAGCCTACCGCCACGCCTGTCGCATCTCGACCTCCCCTTCTTCGACGACCTGCACCGCGAGCAGGCTGCTGCGCTGGATGCCTGGTGCACGCAGCACCTGGGCCACGTCGATCACACCGATACCGACGCGGCATGCCGCCGCCTGGTGACCATGCTCGGCTCGGCGGGGCACTTGCGCTGGTGCGTGCCTGCAGCCCACGGCGGGGCGCTGCCGGCGCTGGACTCGCGGGCGCTGGTCGTGGCGCGCGAGACGCTGGCGCGACACGACGGGCTGGCGGACTTCGCTTTTGCCATGCAGGGCCTGGGCACGGGCGCCATCACCCTGGCGGGTTCGCCCGCGGTGCAGGCCGAGGTGTTGCCGCGTGTGGGGCGGGGCGAGTGGATCTCGGCCTTTGCCCTGTCAGAACCGCAGGCAGGGTCCGACGTGGCGGCCATGGCCTGCACCGCCCGGGACGAGGGCGATCACTGGGTGCTCAACGGCGAGAAGACCTGGATCAGCAACGGCGGCATCGCCGACGTCTACACCGTGTTCGCCCGCGCCCTGAACCCTGAAGGCCACCCGGTGGGCGGGCCCGGTGCAAAGCCGACCGCATCGATCAGCGGCTTCGTGGTCGATGCCGGCACGCCGGGCCTGGAGATCGCCGAGCGCATCGAGGTCATCGCGCCGCACCCGCTGGCTCGGTTGCGGTTCACGAACTGCCGCATCCCGAAAGACCGCCTGCTGGGTGTCCAGGGTGAGGGCTTCAAGCTCGCCATGCGCACGTTGGACATCTTCCGCGCCTCGGTGGCGGCCGCCGCCCTGGGCTTCGCGCGCCGGGCGCTGGACGAAGCCGTGGCCCACGCTAAGGCGCGGCCGATGTTTGGTCAGACCCTGGCCGACTTCCAGCTCACACAGGCGGCGCTGGGCGAGATGGCCAGCGCCATCGACGCCGCTGCGCTGCTGACCTACCGCGCGGCCTGGCTGCGCGACGTGAAGGGTGTGCGCACCACGCGCGAGGCGGCCATGGCCAAGATGGCCGCCACCGAGAACGCCCAGCGCGTGATCGATCGCGCCTTGCAG
>JBIKMY010000049.1:0-9672 GCA_044358945.1 Rubrivivax sp. | reverse complement strand
CAGGCCGGACAGCGCCGGGCTGGCCATGACGCCGCCGCCAAGCCCGCCCCGGCCCAGCGCGCCCCGTCTGCCGCCGCGGCTGACGACGGCGACTGGGAAACCTTCTGATCCCGGTCAGAAGCCGGTCTTGGCCAGCAGCGCGTCCACCTCGTCCTGGTCGGTCAGGACATCGTCCCGGCCGGAGGCGTCGATCACGGGGCCGGCCAATTCCGATGTCGGGCGTGAACCAGTGCCCGGGCGGTTTTCCGCTGCCGCCCCGCCCTGGTTGTCTTCTATCTTGCTCACCAACTGGCCAACCTTGGCCGCCACCTGACCGATGAGGTCGTGGAAGCTCTGGGCCAGCAGGATGTCAGTCAAGCGCTCCCGGGTGCGCCCGCTCGAGGCCTCGATCAACGCCGCCAGACGTTCGACGACGGGCTCCAGTGGATGGCCGGCTGTGGCGCTGCGCAACTCGCGCACGGTGGCGCAGATCTGCTCCTGCTCCTCCCGGGCCTGGTCCACACTGTTCAGGACACGGTCCACCGCTTCACCGGACTTGCGCACCACATAGTCCAGGCGGTTGCGTACCTCGCCGGCATCCGTCGCCGCTTGCGGCACCGGGCTGGCGGCCGGCAAGCCCTCGCCCGTCATGTGCCATCCTTTGCGGTGTCTGCGGCCATGCGCTGCAGGATCTTGTTCAGGCGCTCCTCCAGTGTGGCACGCGTGAAGGGCTTGACGATGTAGCCGGCAGCCCCGGACTGCGCCGCCCGCACGATGTCCTCCTTGCGAGCCTCGGCGGTGACCATCAGGAAGGGCACCGACTTCAGCTTGGGCTCGGCCTTGGCGGCGGCCAGCATCTCGAAGCCGTTCATGTTGGGCATGTTGATGTCCGACACCACGAAGTCGTAGCGACCGTTCTTCAGCATCTCCAGGCCGATGGCCCCGTCCTCGGCCTCATCCACGTTGTCGTGGCCCATCTCCTTGAGAAGGCCTCGGACGATTCGACGCATGGTGGAGAAGTCGTCCACCACAAGAAACTTCAGTCGGGGGGGCGCGGTCATGGCAGGTCTTTGGATGCTCGAAACCAGACGATAACCGATCCCCGGCTCACCCCATCCGGTCGATCTGCTCTTGCAGCAGCACGGTCTGGCCGTGCCAGTGATTCGGGATGCCGAAGGCCGGAAAGGCGTTTCGATGTCCGGGTCGCGCCCTCATAGCCTGAGACTGACGCTGATGTGTCGGGCGTGCTTCAGGCCGATTCGCGGCGCACGATCTCGAAACCCAGGTCGACGTGGCTCGGTGTGGGTCCGGCGTCGTCAAGCCGAGACAGCAAGGCCTGTGCGGCGCTGGCGCCGATCTGCCAGCCGGGAATCCGGATCGTCGTGAGTGCTGGCGAGGTGTGTGCGGCCACGTCGAAGTCGCCAAATCCGAGGATTGCCAGGGCATCCGGCACGGCGATGCCGAGGTCGGCAGCCGCGCGCAGCGCCGCGGTGGCCAGCGCGTCGTTGGCACAGAAGAGGGCATCCGGGCGCGGGTGCAGGCTGAGCAACTCAAGCACCGCTGCGTGTCCGGCTGCGGCACTCATTCCGTCGTCGACGAATGCGGTGACGGGCGGTGCGAGACCCGCCGTCCGCGCTGCCTCGGACAAGCCTCGCAAGCGCTTGCCTGACCGGGCTTCGCGTTCGGGTGAGGCCCCCAGAAAGGCCCACCGCTGGCGCCCCAGGGCCGCGAAAAAGGCCCCGGCCTCGCGTCCAGCGGCCGCGTTGGAAAAGCCCACCACCATGTCGATCGGCTTTGGGGTGAGGTCCCAGATCTCCACCACCGGCACCTCTCGCCGGGCCAGCAGCGCGCGCGTCGCAGGATCGTGCTCCACTCCGGTGAGCACGATCGCGTCCACGCGCCTGCCCAGAAAGCTGCGCACCAGGGCCGACTCGGTGGCTCGGTCGTAGCTGCTGTCCCCGATCATGAGCTCGTAGCCGTTGCGGCGCAGCCCGGAGGCCAGACCGTGCACGGTACTCGCGTACACGGAATTCATCAACGTGGGGACGATCGCCGCAACGATGTGGCTGCGGCCGGTGGCCAGCGCACTGGCCGCGCTGTCCGGCAGGTAACCCAGTTGGGTGATGGCGCGCTGCACTGCGCGCAAGGTGGCAGGAGCCACCTGCTCGGGCCGGCGAAGCGCCCGCGACACCGTCATGGTCGAGACACCCGCGAGCTGCGCCACCTCCACCAGGCGCACCGGTGCGCCTCGCTTGGCCTCGTCCTGGAGGACTGACGGGCCTGATGGTGCAGTGCGTCTTGACATGGCTTGGAGACTGGCGAAAAATGAGGACCATATGTTAGCGCTAACAATTGATCTAAGCCATGGGACTCACGCCGCAGCAACTTGACTTCTATCGCCGCGAGGGCTACCTCGTTGTCCACGACGTGCTCGATGCCGCGGAGCTGGAACGTTTGCGTGCGGCCATGGTCACCCTTGTGGAGGGGGCCCGCGGCGTATCGGACCACACCGATCTGTATGACCTGGAGGACAGCCACACGCCTGAGTCGCCTCGGGTGCGGCGCCTGAAGTTGCCGCACCGGCATCACCCGGCGTTTGCGGAGTTGATCCGCAGCCCGAAGGTGCTGGCGCTTCTCACACCGCTGCTCGGGCCTTCAGTGCGCATGCACACCTGCAAACTCAATTTGAAGTCGGCAGCTTATGGCGCGCCAGTGGAGTGGCACCAGGATTGGGCGTTCTATCCCCACACCAACGATGATGTCCTGGCTCTGGGCGTGCTGCTTGACGACTTCGAGCCCGACAACGGCCCGATGATGGTGGTGCCGGGCACGCAATTCGGACCGATCCACGATCACCATCAGTCTGGCGTTTTTGTCGGCGCCATTGATCCAACCCTGGTCCGTGACGAACTGGCGCAGGCCGTGCCGCTGATCGCCAAGGCCGGCTCCATCACCCTGCACCACGCCCGGCTGATCCACGGTTCGGCCCAGAACACCTCGGGGCGTTCTCGCAATTTCCTGCTGTACGAGGCGATGGCGGCTGACGCCTGGCCGCTGGCCGGGGGCCACTTCGGCACTCTCGAGGACTTCGACAGCCGTTTGCTCTGCGGCCATCCGACCCTTCAACCCCGCATGACGGCGGTACCCGTGCGCATGCCGTTTCCGAAGGCGCCTGAATCCGCGTCGCTGTATCAGTCGCAGAAGTACATGGCCAACCGGTTTTTTGAAGTCGCCCGTTAGCGGCGACACCCCCCGCGACGGGTTGTCAACAACCCGGAGGCGGTCCACCAGCAAGTCGGGCGCAGCCCGTGAGGAGATGCAGATGAGACGACACTTGATCAAGGGATTCGTACTTTCCGCGGTGCTGCTCGCGGCACAGGGCTTGCACGCCCAGCAGACGCTGACCTTCGGCGGCTCGGACGCCATCGGTACGGTGATCGACCGTACCAACGCGATGTTCACCAAGCTCGTAAACGAGCGGGCAGCGGGCAAGTTGCGGGTGAACTTCATCCAGGGCGAGCAACTCGGCAGTGACGTGCAGGTGATCGAGCAGATGATGAAGGGCTCGGTGGCGATGTACGGCGACGTGCTGGACTGGTACGCCAACTGGGTGAAGGACTTCTCGGTGCTCGCCTGGGGCTTCACCTTCCGTGACAACGATCACTATCAGAAGTTCCTTGACTCCCCGACGTTCGCGGCCATGTCCGAGGAGTTGCGCACCAAGCAGGGGCTGCGCATCCTGGCCTCCGCGCCCACTCAGCCGCGGATCCTGTTTGCCAAGAAGGCGGTGGCCACCCCCGACGACCTGAAGGACGTCAAGATGCGGGTGCCCGAGATCAAGACCTACCTGAACCTGTGGCAGGCCATGGGCACCAAGCCGGCGCGCGTGGCCTGGGCTGAGGTGTTCCTCGGGCTCAAGACGGGTGTCATCGATGCCGCCGAGGGGCCCATCGGCTCGGCTTACGCGCAG
Source organism: Rubrivivax sp. (assembly GCA_044358945.1). GTDB lineage: Bacteria > Pseudomonadota > Gammaproteobacteria > Burkholderiales > Burkholderiaceae_C > Rubrivivax. The sequence continues at coordinate 5,723 of JBIKMY010000049.1, read as the reverse complement.
AAGTTCCATCAGGCGGCCACCAACGTGATGCTCACCGACCACCTGGTGTCGTCGCAGCACATCACGATCAACGAAAAGGTGTATCAGTCCTTGGCGCCGGATGTGCAGAAGATCCTGGTGGACACCGCCCGCGAGGCCATCGCCTGGGGCCGCAAGGAGGCCGAGGCCGAGACAGCCGAACTGGCCAAGAAGATGGCAGCCGAGGGCGCAAGGGTCATCACTGTGAACCGCGCACCCTTTGCAGAAAGAGCCTTGTCCGCAGTCAGGGGCATGGAGCAGGATGGCGCCTGGTCCACCGGCTTGTACCAGCGCATTCGCGATATCAAGTGATGTCCCGCATCGCAGGCGGCTCGGCTTTGTGTCGGGCCGTCTGCGGTTGTTTCCCTTCACCGGATCCGCACCCATGGACCTGCTGCTTGCCCGTTGGTGGCGTTTGCTCGAACTGATCGGCCGCCTGGAGCGGTTGATTGGCGTCGTGCTGCTGTCCACGATTGTCATCTCCATCACCGTCCAGGTGGTCACCCGTTACTTCTTCGGCCAGCCCCTGGTCTGGGTGGAGGAATTGGCAGGCTATTGCTTCCTGTGGGGGGTCTTTCTCGGCGCAGCCGTGGGCATGAAGGAGTTGCGTCATATCCGGATCGACACCTTCGTCTCCCGGCTGTCGCCGCGTCCGCAAGCCTGTTGGCGAGCACTCACCTGGGTGATCGTCACTGGCTGCTGCCTGACCATCGCGGTGCAAGCCTGGGACATCATGGACGTCGAATCCCGTAGCCGCACGATGTCCCTGCCCATCGACTTGCCGCGCCACTTGTTCTATTCCACGCCGCTGTTCGTCTGTACGGTTTCGATCGCTTTCACGGGCCTGTACCTGATTTGTGCCGAGCTGGCGCTGGCGCTGTCGGGCCGGCCGGTGGACGCGCAGGCTGCGCGACTGGCGCGTGAGCGAGCCGCCGAGGCCGAGGAGGCCGAGGCCGAGGCGATCGCTGAGCGCCTGACGGCGGGCTCCCGGTCGGCAACGGCTGCCATGTCCGCACGCCGTGGGGAGGGTACGCTGTGACAGTCCTGGCCATGTTCTTTGTGATGTTCGGGCTGATCGCCATAGAGCTGCCGGTGGCTTTTGCGCTCGTGACCGCTGCGCTCACCTGGCTGCTGTTCGGTTCTCCCGTGCCGATGTCCCTGGTGGTGCAACGCATGTCCTCAGGCATCGACAGCTTTCCGCTGCTCGCGATCCCGCTGTTTGTGCTTGCCGGCAACTTGATGAACGTCGGCGGCATCGCGGCGCGCATCTTCGAGTTCGCGGTGGCGCTGGTGGGCCATCTGCGCGGCGGTCTGGCCCAGGTCAACATCTTTGCCAGCCTGATCTTTGCGGGCATGTCGGGTGTGGCGCAGGCGGATGCGGCGGGTCTGGGCACCGTCGAGATCAAGGCGATGAAGAAGGAGGGTTTCGACGCGGCCTTTGCCGCCGCCTGCAGCGCGGCGTCTGCCATCGTCGGCCCGATCATCCCGCCCTCGGTCATCATGGTGGTCTACGGCGTGCTCGCGCAAGTGAGCATCAGCGATCTGTTCCTTGCCGGCCTGGTGCCCGGGTTCTTCATCGGGGGCCTGCTGATGTTGACGGTGTGGTTCCTGGTGGCCACCGGGCGCGTCTATGCGCCTGTACAGCCCAAGGCCAATGCCAAGGCCCTGGGCCGCAGCTTCGTGCGTGCCATACCGCCGCTGATGGCGCCAGTGATCCTGGTGGCGGGGCTGCTGTCAGGAGTGGCCACGCCCACGGAGCTGGGCGCGATCACCGTCGTCTACGCCATCGTGTTGGGCTTTGCCTACCGTGAGCTCAACTGGAAGCGCCTGTACAACTGCATTGGCGAAACCTTCGTCACCACCGGTGTGCTGGTGTTCATCATGGCGGCGGCCGTGCCCTTTGGCTGGGCGATTGCGGTCAACAACGTGCCCGCTGACCTGGCGAAGTGGCTGCTGGACATCACCACCAACAAGTGGGTGATCCTGGCGCTGATCAACGTGCTCCTGCTGGTGGTGGGCTGCTTCATGGAGACCACGGCCATCCTGCTGATCGCGGTACCGACCTTCCTGCCGCTGGTGATGCAGCTGGGCATCGACCCGATTCACTTCGGGCTGATCATCATCCTGAACCTGCTGATTGGTGCAACCACGCCGCCCTTCGGAGTCCTGCTGTTCATCGTGCAGGACATCGCCAAGGTCAGCTTTGGTGCCATCGTGCGCGCCATCCTGCCGTTCTATGTGCCGCTGGGGGTTGCGCTGCTCATGATCACTTATTGGCCCGACCTGTCGCTGTGGCTGCCGCGAATGCTCAAGTGAGGCCGGGCGCCCAGGCCCATGCGCCTCAAAGATGGGCGTGGTGGAACCGCAGGTGGTCTTCGATGAAGGTCGAGACGAAGAAATAGCCGTGGTCGTAGCCGGGCTGCAGACGCAGTTGCAGCGGCACCCCGGCGGCTTCGCAGGCCTGGGTCAGCAACTCGGGCTTGAGCTGCGTCTCAAGGAAGGGGTCGGCCTGCCCCTGGTCGACCAGGATCCGGGGGCCTGACCAGCCTCGGGACTGCAGCAGCGCCGTGGTGTCGTAGGGTGCCCATGCTGACCGGTCCTCTCCCAGGTAGCCGCCCAGCGCCTTCTCGCCCCAGGGGCAGCGCATCGGCGAGGCAATCGGCGCAAATGCCGAAACGCTGCGGATCCAGTCGGGCTCGGTAAGCGCGATGGTGAGCGCGCCATGGCCACCCATGGAGTGGCCAGACATCGCGGTGCGGGCGTCGTCGATGGGAAACGCCGATGCCACCAGTGTGCGTAGCTCCTGCGTGATGTAGCGACGCATCTGGTAGTGCTGCGCCCACGGGTCGCGAATGGCGTCGACATAGAACCCGGCCCCGACGCCGAAGTCCCAGCTGTCGCGGTCGCCCGGCAGCGTGACGCCGCGCGGGCTGGTGTCGGGTATCACCAGGGCCAGCCCCAGCTCGGCGGCGACCCGCTGCGCGCCAGCCTTGGTGATGAAGTTCTCTTCCGTGCAGGTCAGCCCCGCGAGCCACCACAGCACCGGCACGCGGCCGCTTGCCGCCTGCGGCGGCAGGAACACGCCAAAACGCATCGTGCAGCCCGTCGCCTCGGAATCGTGCGACCACACCTGCTGCGAGCCGCTAAAGCAGCGGCTGTCCGAAACTTTTTTCAGTGTCATCAGAAGGTCACCACCGAGCGGATCGAGCTGCCTTCATGCATCAGGTCGAAGGCCTCGTTGATCCGCTCGACCGGCATCACGTGGGTGATCAGGCTGTCGATGTCGATCTTGCCGTCCATGTACCAGTCGACGATCTTGGGCACGTCGGTGCGCCCACGTGCGCCGCCGAAGGCCGTCCCCTTCCATACCCGCCCAGTGACCAGCTGGAAGGGCCGCGTCTTGATCTCCTGGCCAGAGCCCGCCACGCCAATGATTACGCTGACGCCCCAGCCGCGGTGGCAGCACTCCAGCGCCTGCCGCATGACCTCAACGTTGCCGATGCACTCGAAAGAGTAATCGGCCCCGCCGCCCGTCAGTGCCACGAGGTGGGCGACCAGATCGCCGCCGACCTCCTTGGGGTTGACGAAGTGCGTCATGCCGAACTTTTCGGCGATGGCCTTGCGCGACGGGTTGATGTCCACGCCGATAATCATGTTGGCCCCGACCATGCGCGCGCCCTGGATCACGTTCAGGCCGATCCCGCCGAGTCCGAACACCACGACGTTGGCACCCGGCTCCACCTGGGCGGTGTTGATCACCGCGCCGATGCCGGTGGTCACGCCGCAGCCGATGTAGCAGATCTTGTCGAAGGGCGCGTCCTCGCGAACCTTGGCCAGCGCAATCTCGGGCAGCACCGTGTAATTTGCGAAGGTGGAGCAGCCCATGTAGTGGTGGATCTTGCGCCCGCCGATGGAAAAGCGGCTGGTGCCGTCGGGCATCACGCCCTGGCCCTGCGTGCCGCGTATCGCCGTGCACAGGTTGGTCTTGCGCGACAGGCAGGACTTGCACTGGCGGCACTCGGGCGTGTAGAGCGGGATGACGTGGTCACCTTTCTTCAGCGTGGTGACCCCCGTGCCGACCTCGACCACCACACCGGCCCCTTCGTGGCCGAAGATCGCCGGGAACAAGCCCTCCGGATCGGCGCCGGAGCGCGTGAACTCGTCGGTGTGGCACACCCCGCTGGCCTTGATCTCCACCAGCACTTCCAGCGCCTTCGGACCGTCGAGCTGAACCGTCTCAATCACCAGGGGCTTGCCCGCCTCGTAGGACACCGCTGCTTTCACATCCATCGCCTGCTCCTCGCGCGGCCTTGCGCTGTCAAAGAGGGTGATGCTAGGCCATGGGGTACAGGCGGTCAAACCGGGTGCGGGCTTGGGTGCAGGGCCCTTGACCCGCATGGATGGTATCGATACCATCGATGATTCGGGCAACACCAAGTTTTGCGCGTCCCTTCGGTTGGCCTGTCACTTCGAGCGAGGAGTCCTCCATGTCCGCTTCACCCCCAGTGCAGACCGTCCGCAGCGCGTGGTGGGAGCCGCGAATCGACCGCGCCACGCTCAAGGGCCTGATGAAGCGGGCCGATGCGCCCGGGCTGTACTTCCTGGCGGTATGGGGGGTCCTGCTGGCAGGTGCTGGCGTATGGATTCATCTGGCACGCGGCACTGCCTGGCTGGTGCCGGCCGTCGTGGTCTACGGTCTGGTGCTGGGCTTTGCCTATGCGCCGTCTCATGAGTGCGCCCACGGCACCGCGTTCCGGTCGCGCTGGCTCAACGAGGCGGTGCTGTGGATCAGTTCTTTCGTGTGGGGCGAGGCGCCCACCCACCGCCGCTTCGCCCATTCGCACCACCACACCCACACCTGGCATTGGAAGGTCGATGCGCAGATGGGCTACACCAACCCCGTACGCCTGCGCACCTGGCTGGGCGACGTGGTCGGCCTGCTGGAGTTCTGGCCCCGCGCCAAGTTGATGACGCGCCACGCTCGTGGTCGCATCCTGGATCGCGAGCGGGTGTACCTGCCTGCGGGGCAGGAGCGAATCGTCGTGCGTGAGGCGCGCCTGATGATGGCGGGCTACGCCGGACTGTTGGCCTGGGCGGTGATCGGCCAGACCTGGGTGCCCCTGTTGTACTTCTTCATTCCGCGCTTCGCTGGCGCGTTCGCTGTGTACGCCTTCATCACGACGCAGCACATGGCCATGGCGCAGGATGTCTTCGATCACCGCTTGTGCACGCGATCGATGACCAATGGCTGGCTCGGTCGCGTGCTCTACTGGAACATGAACTACCACGTCGAGCACCACATCTACCCGTCAGTGCCGTTCCACGCCTTGCCGGCGCTGAACGCCGCCATTCGAGACCAGCTCCCTGAGCCGAGCCCGAGCTTGTGGGCCGCCCATGCGGAGATCGTCCGCGTCATCCTGGCCCAGCGTTCCGACCCGAAGGCGATCGCGTCGCGTTCCCTGCCGCAGCCTCTGGTGGCTGAGCCCGCGCAAAACGCAGCAGCAGTCTGAAGGGAGCTCTTGAGATGTGGGTCCCCTTGTGCGCTACCTCGACGATCCCGGATGACGACGTGCTGGAGGTGATCCGCGAGGGTCATGTGTACTGCGCCTACCGGATTGACGGACGTCACTACGCCACGGACGGCATCTGCACCCATGCTGTGGCCCGTTTGGCCGAGGGTTTCGTGCTGGACGACATCATCGAAT
>JBIKMY010000419.1:0-2507 GCA_044358945.1 Rubrivivax sp. | reverse complement strand
AGAATTCGTTGCCGTCCAGGTCGCGCACCTTCACGCCGGCCGAGGACTGCAGGAAGCTGCCCACGCGCAGGTGCTCCCGCAGGTAGGGGCTGTACTGGAAGGGCACGCGGTAGCTGCCCGTGAACTGCAGGTCGGAAATGCCGGCACGGGCCAGGGCCGTGGTCTGCGCGCTCAAGGGGTAGCGCTGGGCGTACAGGGCCGACAGCGCCGTGAAGCCAGCCTTGCGGCGATCGACCACATCCGCAGGCGCGTCGTCGCTGGCGAAGAACCGTTGCACACCGTAGGCGTAGCCCGGGATCAGGGCAGCCACGCGCTTGGCCATGCGCGAGTGACCCGCGAGCGAGCGGTGCTTGGCGCGCGACAACTCCAGTCGCCGCTTCAGGCGGGGAAGGCTCCAGGCGGCACCCAGCGACAAGGCTGCGAGCGCCGTCATGGCGGACAGGGGAAGAACTTCATCCATGGTGGCAAGCCGTTTCCGGCGGTTCGTGGGCGATGTGTGAGATGTATGGCAATCCTTTGACAGGCTGATGAAATGACCCAACCTTCCCCTCAGAACTCCCCCGTCGAAGAGGCCGCACGCACGCCGCAGGCCGTCAAGCCCGGCTGGTGGGAGCGGCTGCTGCTGCAGGAAGACCTGAACTTCCTGCTCACCAACCGCGTGCCCCGCATCGCCCTGACCCGCTTCATGGGCTGGTTCAGCGCCCTGCGCAGTCCGCTGCTGACCCGGCTGTCCATCGCGGTGTGGCGGCTGTTTACCGATTTGGACCTGAGCGAAGCCCGCACCGACCGGTTCAACAGCTTGCAGGAATGCTTCACCCGCGAGCTGCGGCCGGGGGCTCGCACGGTCGCCCCCGACCCCCAGGTGCTGGCCAGTCCCAGCGACGGCATCGTCGGGGCCTGCGGCACCGTGGACCAAGGAAGGCTTTACCAGGCCAAAGGCTTCCCGTACCGCATGGCCGAGCTCTTCGGCCCGCATCAGGATGCTTCAGCTTTTGAAGGCGGCACCTACGTCACGCTGCGCCTGACCTCGGCCATGTACCACCGCTTCCATGCCCCTCACGACGGGCAGGTGCATCACCTGAGCTACCTCAGCGGTGACACCTGGAACGTCAACCCCATCGCCCTCAAGCGTGTGGAGCGGCTGTTCTGCCGCAACGAGCGCGCAGTGCTGCGCACGCGGCTGGACATCGGTGGTCACGAGGTCGCGCTCGTGCCGGTGGCCGCCATTTTGGTGGCCAGCATGCGGTTTCACTTCCTGGACGTGCTGTTGCACCTGAAGTACCGCGGTCCTCACGAACTGGCCTGCGACGCGCGCTTTCGCAAGGGGCAGGAGCTGGGGTGGTTCCAGCACGGCTCCACCATCATCGTCTTCGCGCCGCCGGGCTTCACGCTGTGCCCCGGCGTCCAGGAGGGCGCGCGCATCCGAATGGGTGAGCCCCTTATGCGCCTGCCGGGCGCTGTCACGAATTTGTAGGCTGCGCTTCACCGCTGCGTCATGCAGGCCCGACACCATGCTCTGCAGGCACGCGGCGACAGGGGTCGCCCGGCGCCGCCGGGAGTGCACAGATGAAGATCACCGTCTTTGGTGCTGGGTATGTGGGCCTTGTCACGGCAGCATGCCTGTCTGACATGGGCAACAGCGTGGTGTGCGTGGACGTGGACGAGCGCCGCGTCGAGAGCCTGCGCCAGGGGTGCATTCCGATCCATGAGCCCGGCCTGGCCGACCTGGTCACGCGAAACGCCACGGCAAGCCGCCTGCAGTTCACCACGGATGCGGCGCTGGGCGTCGCCCACGGCACCATCGTCTTCATCGCCGTGGGCACGCCACCGGCCGAGGACGGATCGGCCGACCTGGCCCACGTGCTGGCCGTGGCCCGCACCATCGGACGCCACATGCAGGACTACAAGGTGGTGGTCGACAAGAGCACCGTTCCGGTGGGCACGGCCGACCGCGTGCGTCAAGAGATTGCACAAGCCTTGCGCGAGCGAGAGGCCATCGTGCCGTTTGCCGTGGTGTCCAACCCGGAGTTCCTCAAGGAAGGGGCGGCCATTGCCGACTTCATGCACCCGGACCGGGTGGTGATCGGCTCCGACGACGAGCAGGCCACGCTGCTGATGAGGGCGCTGTACGCGCCCTTCCTGCGCAACCGCGACCGCGTGCTGGTGATGGACCCCCGCAGCGCCGAACTCACGAAGTACGTGGCCAACGCCATGCTGGCCTCGCGCATCAGTTTCATGAACGAGATGTCCCGTCTGGCCGAGCGTCTGGGGGCGGATATCGAGCAGGTGCGCATGGGCATCGGCGCCGATCCGCGCATCGGCACGCACTTCCTGTACGCCGGCTGCGGATGGGGCGGGTCTTGCTTCCCGAAGGATGTGCAGGCCCTGTCGCGCATGGGCCAGGACATGGGCCTGGAACTGCAGATCGTGGATGCCGTGCGCGAGGTCAACGATCAGCAGAAGCGTTTGCTGGGCCAGCGCATCCGACATCGCTACGGCGACGACCT
>JBIKMY010000043.1:0-10139 GCA_044358945.1 Rubrivivax sp. | reverse complement strand
CGGGTGCGACCGAGCCAGGAGTTCAGTTCGTCATTCGTGGTGATGGGCCGGGTGCAGGCGTGGATCAGCCTGAACTGCAGGTGGTCCTGCAGGTTCTCGCCCACGCCAGGCAAGGCATGCCGCACCCGGATGCCCAGGCGCTCCAGCAGTTCGGGCGAGCCGATGCCGGAGAGCTGCAGCAACTGCGGCGATTGCAATGCGCCCGCACTGAGCACCACCTCGCCGTCGCAGTGGGCGACGCGGTCCTGGCCGTGCTGGCGGTAGCGCACCCCGACCACGCGTTCGCCCTCCAGCACTAGGCCGGTGGCCTGGGCGTGGCACTCCACACGCAGATTGGGCCGACTGCGGGCTGGTTTCAGAAAAGCTGCGGCCGTGCTGCAGCGCCAGCCCTTGTGCGTGGTCAGCTGGTAGTAGCCGGCGCCCTCCTGCGTGGCGCCGTTGAAGTCTTCATTGCGTGGCACACCGATGTCGCCCGCGCCGGCGATGAAGGCCTCGATGAGTTCGTGCCGCGCCCCGATGTCGCTGACGCGCAGCGGCCCCTGGTCGCCGTGGAAGGCGCTGGCACCGCGCTGGTTGGCCTCGGAGCGGATGAACAGCGGCAGCACGTCATCAAAGCCCCATCCCTGGTTGCCCAGCGCGGCCCAATGGTCGAAGTCCTCGCGCTGGCCCCGGATGTAGATCAGCCCGTTGATGGAACTGGACCCGCCCAGCGTCTTGCCCCGCGGCCAGTAGATGCGCCGGCCGTCCATGCCTGGGTCGGGGTCTGTCTCGAAGCACCAGTTCACGCGCTTGTCCCACATCGTCTTGCCGTAGCCGATGGGAATGTGGATCCAGACAAACCGGTCTGGCGGGCCGGCCTCGAGCAGCAGCACCTTGCGCTGCGGGTCCTCGCTCAGGCGCGCGGCGAGCACGCAACCGGAAGAGCCGGCACCAACGATCACATGGTCATAACGGGTCATGGCGAGGGTGTGGGCGGTGAAGGGTGGGACTTCGCGAGCCTGAGACAGCTCAGATGCCTTTTGCGCGGATTCTGCGCTTGGGGGCAGGCGCAGGCCCAGGCGCGGAAGCACGGGGCGCTTCAGCGGCGGGCAGGGTGGGCGGGGCGGGGAGGTCCTTGCCGGGCGCCTGGCTCACCACGGCCGCCATGGCCGAGGCCGGGTCGAAGCCCATGCCCTGCGCAATGATCGTGGCCGCGCGCCGCAGCCCGTCCAGATGCCGCAGGCAGGACTTGATGTTCTCGCGTGACGAGGGGGCGTGCAGGGCCAGCGCTGCGCAGATGCGGCCGTCGGCATCGAGCACTGGCACGGCCACGGCCACCGAGTCCTCGAACAGCTCGCTGTCGTGCAGCCCGACGCGTGTGCGGCGCACGGTCTCGATCTCGCTGACCAGCATCTCGGGGTCCGTGATGGTCTGCGGCGTGTAGCGCTTGAGATCATGCTCAGCCACCCACTGACGCAGCGCCTCGGGCTTCATCTCGCTGAGAAAGAGCTTGCCGCTGGCGGTGCAATGCAGGGGCACGCGGGTGCCGGGGGTCAGGTGCAGGCGCAAGGGGCGGTCGGTTTCCACGCGGTCCAGGTAGAGCACGCGGTCGTTCTCCAGCACCGTGAGATTGCAGCTCTCGCCCGTCTCCTGCACGGCCTGCTCCAGCGCTTGCCGCCAGGGCACGCGCAGGCCGTCGTTGCGCCACAAGGCCACGCCGAAGGCGGCCAGCCGCGGCCCCACGGTGTAGCGCCGGGTGTGCGGGTCGCGCCGCAGCAGGCCGGCGTCGGTGAGCATGCACAGGATGCGGTAAACGGTGGGTTTGGGCAGGGCCATGCCCTGGGTCACGTCGTCCAACGACAGCGGGCCCTGTGCGTGGCACAGCACCTCAAGCGCCGAGAAGGCTCGCAGGGCGATCGAATCCGGCCGGGCCGCAGCGGGCCCCGCCGCTGCGGCTGGGCCTGCTTCAGGACGCTTGACGGCTTTCTTCGGGCTCATTCTTGTGGGAGGCTCAAGCCACCAGCACCCAGGCTGAGACGGCCAGCATCAGCCAGATGGTGACACGTCTGAAGCGCTGCTCCGACAGGCGAGCGAACACCCGCCCGCCGAACACCACGCCCAGCATGAACAGCGGCGCCATGGCCAGGCCCAGCCCACCGGCCGCCAATGGGATGGCGCCACGCCAGGCCAGTGCGGCCAGCCCGAGCGAAGCCGACAGCGCCACATACAGCGTGAGCGTGGCGCGCGTGGTGGCGGCATCGTCCGGGCCCGCCAGCAGGTACAGGATGACAGGCGGACCGCCAATGCTGGTGGCCCCCAGCATGGCGCCGCCGAAACCGCCGAGGGCGAACCCCGTGGCTGGTCTGTGGCGCCCGCTCCACCGCAGACCGGCCAGCAGCACCACGCCAAAGCCCAGCACCACGAACGCGATGGCGCGCCGCGTCACCTGGGGGTCCAGCGTGGTGAGCAGTGCCGTACCCAGGGGGACGCACAACGCCGCCCCGCCGAGGATCGGGCCCAGCACCTTCCAGCGGGCCAGGCGTGAGGCCTGCGGCAGCATGGGGGCAGCCGCAAACGCCTCCAGCAGCAGCACGATGGGCACGGCCAGCGCCGGGCCCAGCAGCAGCGCCAGGGGCGGCGCCATCACCATGGCTGCGCCAAACCCGGTGACCCCTCGCACCACCCCTGCCGCCGCCGCGATGGCGATGGCCAGCAGCGCGTCGCGGATGGTCAGGGGCTGTTCGAGAAGGCCGAAGAGGGTGGGGGTGTCCATGGCCGGCCAGCGCAGCGGGTCAGGCGCTCGCGGGCTCAGGCGTTGAAGCTCAGGTCCACGCCCCCCACGCGCACGCGGGCTTGCCGGATGTCGCGCCGTTGGGACAGGTGCGCCACCAGCTCGGTGAGCGGCGTGGTGCGGGTGCGCAGCCCCGCCTCAGGCGGGCGCAGCCCGGTGGCCAGTGCGTCGTCGTAGAAGGCGTGAAGCAGCAACTGCTCGTCGCTCGCGCCCGGGCCCAGCCGCTTGCGCAGCGCGGGCACGGCGGGCTCCAGGTGGTCACCCGGCCGGCAGTCGGCTGCGGTGCCGGGGTCGATGCCCGCACGACCCAGAAACGCTTCGCTCGGCCGCGCCGCCAGGCGACCATAGAAGCCCTGTGCGTACTTGCGCACCTCGTCCGGTACGGTGCGGTAGCGTTCACCCTGCACCACGTTCAGTACCGCCTGCGTGACGATGTACTGGGCAAAGGGGCTGACCAGGATGGGGTATCCCAGATCCTGGCGCACCTGTGCCACTTCCTCCAGGATCTCTGGCAGACGGTGGCCCATGCCCATGGTCTCCAGTTGCGAGCGCAGGTTGGAGATCATGCCGCCCGGCACCTGGTGGTCGTAAAGGGCCGGGTCGTGGCGAGCCGTTCTGCCCAAGGGCTTGCCGTCACGTGCGGCCACCCACTCGAAGTAGGCCGACAGTTCGGCCAGCGCCTGCCGGTCGATGCCCGTGGGGTGCCCGGCGGCCCGGGCATGGTCGTCGATGTCCTCGCTGGCGGGCAGCGAAGCGCCGTTGGCCAGGGGCCGGGCGGCGGTGTAGCCGTAGCGGAAGCCCGACTCGATGGCGATGCGGTAGACCTCGGGTGCCAGGCCGGATTGGCAGTGCGAGTGCAGTTGAAGTGGCGTGCTTCCAACGGCAGCCGTCAGCGCGGGAAACAGCGTGCGTGCCCGCTCTGGCGTGAGCAGCCCGGTGGGGTCCTTCACGGAGATGAAATCCGCCTTCAGGCGCGTGAGCTCCTGCGCGCGCTCGACGAAATAGGCGTCGGTGTGAACTGGCGACAGCGCGTAGGTGATCATCGCGTTCACCAGCAGGCCCGCGGCATGACCGGAACGCACCGAGGACTCGATGTTGCGGTTGTCGTTCAACGCGTCGTACACCGTCAGCACGCGCAGGCCGTTGTCGGCGAGCACCTGGGAGTTGAGTTCGATCACGTCGTCCGGGAAGAGCTGGAAGGTGTACAGGCTCTGGCCTCGCGTGAGCGCATCGCAGGGGGTGGCCAACCGCTTGCACAGCATGCGCATGCGCGCCCAGGGGTCTTCGCGCAGAAACCGCACGGCCACGTCGAAGACCGCGCCGCCCATGATGTTGATGAACGCGTAGCCGCAGCGGTCCAGCACGCCCAGGATGGGGGCCATCTGGGCGTTGGTCATCCGGGTGGACCACAGGCATTGGTGGCCGTCGCGCAGGGTGACGTCGATCAGCCCGAAGGCCGATTCCGCTGCGACCGGACGCTGCGGCAGACCGCCGATCTCGTTGGAGCGGGCATGGGTCATGACCTGTCCTTCCACAACACCTCCTCGACATAGCGCGTGTGCACATCGCCCTGGTGGAAATCGGGGTTGTCCATCAAGGCGCGGTGAAAAGCGGCCGTGGTCCGCACGCCCTCCAGCTCCAACTCGTCCAGCGCCCGCCTCATGCGGGCCAGCGCTTCCTCGCGGTCGACACCCCACGCCAGCAGCTTGCCGAGCAAGGAATCGTAGAACGGCGGCACGCGGTACCCCGGCACCACATGCGTGTCCACCCGGATCCCGGGGCCGCCCGGCCAATGCACCCGGCCCAGCACCCCGGGGCTGGGGGCAAAGCCGGCGTCGGGGTCCTCGGCGTTGATCCGGCATTCGATGGCGTGGCCGTGCCAGCGCACGTCCTTCTGGCGCCAGCGAAGGGGCTCACCCTGTGCGATGCGGATCTGCTCCTTGACGATGTCGACGCCTGTCACGAGCTCGGTCACGGGATGCTCCACCTGCACCCGGGTGTTCATCTCCATGAAGAAGAACTCGCCGCTGGCGTCGTCCAGGATGCACTCGATCGTCCCGGCACTGGTGTAGCCCACATGCCGGCACAGCCGCACGGCCGCCTCGCCGATGCGCTCGCGCATCTCGGGCGCCAGGGCAGGCGAGGGGCTCTCCTCGACGAGTTTCTGGTTGCGCCGCTGGACCGAGCAGTCTCTCTCTCCCAGGTGAAGCACGTTGCGGCCGTCGGACAGGATCTGCACCTCGATGTGCCGAACCCGCGTCAGAAAGCGCTCGACGTAGAGGGCGCCATCACCAAAAGCGGCCAGGGCCTCGCGTGAGGCGGCCACGTAGCTCGCCTGCACGTCCTGGGCGCGCTCCACCCTGCGCATGCCACGTCCGCCGCCGCCGGCCGCCGCCTTCAGCAGCACGGGGTAGCCGATGCGATCGGCCTCGCGTCGAGCGTGGTCGGCATCTTCCACCGTGCCTTCGGAGCCCGGTGTCACCGGCACACCGGCCTCGACCGCCATGCGGCGCGCCTGGGACTTCTCGCCCATCAGCTCGATCACCTCGGGCGTGGGCCCGACGAAGAGGAGCCCCGCGTCGCGGCACATCCGTGCGAAGGCCGCGTTCTCCGACAGGAACCCATAGCCGGGGTGGATGGCTTGCGCGCCATGCGTCTTCGCGGCCGAGACGATGAAGTCAGGGCGCAGGTAGCTGTCGGCGGCGCGTGCCGGGCCGATGCAGACAGCCCGGTCCGCCATGCGCACCGGCAGGGAGTCCCGGTCGGCTTCGGAGTAGACCTGCACGGTCTCGATGCCGAGCTCGCGGCAGGCGCGCAGGATGCGCACCGCAATCTCGCCACGGTTGGCCACCAGCAGTCGGCGCACCGGGCTGGTGGTCATGTGGGGCCCTTGCCGGCGGTGCGGACCATGGGGTGACGCACGCTCAGGCCGGCTCTACCTGCATGAGCACCTGACCGTACTCCACGGGGTGGGCGTCCCGCACGGCAACCTCGCGCACCGTGCCATCAAACTCTGCACGCAGGGTGTTCATCAGTTTCATCACCTCGATGATGCACAGCACATCACCGACCCGCACCGACTGGCCCGGTTGCACGAAGGGCGCCACGCCTGGCTCGGGCGCCGCATAGAACGTGCCGACCATGGGCGACTTGACCGGCCGCAAGGGGCCGGCGGGCGTTGCCGCGACGGGCGCTTCTGCGGCCGAAGCGGCGGAAGTGGCAGAAGCGGCGGAAGCGTGGGCAGGCAGATTTGGAGGCGCGCTCGTGGCCGTGACGTTCGTCGCCGGCACGCTTGCGGCGCTGGGCAGGGGCGGTGCCGAAGGTATGGGTTCGCCAGGGGTGCGGGGCACGGACGCGCCCTCGCGCAGCACCTCCAGCTCGAGCTCTGGCGTCTTCAGCCTGAAGCTGCTGAACTGCTCGGACTGACGCAGCAGCTCCACGATCTGGATCAGGTCCGCGTAGGTCAATCCGGAGGTGGGGGTGGCGCTGGTCACGGTGCAGTCCTGAATTTCGATGGTCGAAACAAAGATTTTGTCTGCAGAAATTCTTTCACGAAATCGGGCCCCGGTGCCACAATGAAATCCCTTAGGAAAAGGGCCACCCCCATGACCACCCAGCCCGTCATCATCACGGCCGCCATCACGGGTGCCGTGCCGCGCAAGAAGGACAACCCGGCCGTGCCCGTCACGCCGCAGGAGCAGATCGAGTCCACCCACGAGGCCTTCGAGGCCGGTGCGTCACTGGTCCATGTGCACGTGCGCAACCCGGACGAGTCGCCAGGCTCCGACCCCGAGCTCTTCCACCGGGTGCAGGAGGGTGTGCGCAAGCACTGTCCCGGGATGATCATCCAGTTCTCCACGGGCGGGCGTGGGCGCGAGCAGTCCTCGCGCGGGGCGATGCTGGGCCTCAAGCCCGACATGGCGTCGCTCGCCACAGGGTCTGTCAATTTCCCGGCCTCGATCTACGAGAACGCGCCCGATTTCGTCGAGGGGCTGGCGAACACGATGCTGGAGCACGGCATCAAGCCCGAGATCGAGGTCTTCGACGTGGCCATGCTCTACAACGCCATCGATCTGAGCAAGCGCGGCTTGATCCCTGCGCCCTTGCACGTGCAGTTCGTGCTCGGGATCCGGCACGCGTTGCCGGCGCGGCGCTCGGTGTTTGACTTCCTGCGCGCAGAACTCGCCGAGCTGATGCCCGAGGCCACCTGGGTGGCCGCGGGTACGGGGCGGTTTCAGTGGGAGGTGAACCAGTGGTGCCTGGCCGAAGGGGGACATTGCCGCACCGGTCTGGAAGACAACCTGAAGATCGAACCCGACCGGCTGGCCGCGAGCAATGCCGAACTGGTGCGCAAGATCGTCGAGGCCTGCCCGCGCTACGGGCGTCATGCCGCCTCAACCGCTGAGGCCCGCCGCATTCTCGGGCTGCCGCCCGCGCGGCTGCACTGAAGCCGCCCGACGCGCGTTCCGGAATCTCAGGCGGCTGCTGCCGCCGCAGCGGCCTGCGGCACGTCTGACAGGTCGAACTCGTCATGGATGAGGTCGCGGATGCGTGCCTTGAGCTCCACGAACTCCAGGGACTCCTCCCGCCGGGGCCGGGGCATGTCCACGCGGATGTCAGCCTTCACCCGGCCCGGGCGGCGTGTCATCACGATGATGCGGTCCGACAGCTTGATGGCTTCTTCGATCGAGTGCGTGACCAGCACCATGGTCTTGCGCTGCTCCATGAAGATGCGCACCATCTCGTCCTGCAGCATGCTGCGGTTCTGGGCGTCCAGCGCGGCGAAGGGTTCGTCCATCAGCAGCACCGAAGGGTCCACCGCCAGGGCGCGGGCGATGGCCACACGCTGGCGCATGCCGCCGGACAGCTGGTGCGGAAACCGGTGCTCGAAGCCCTTCAGGCCCACCAGCTCGATGCGGCTCATGGCGATGTCGCGCCGCTGGGCAGACGCCAGCTTCTTCATCTCCAGGCCGAACTCCACATTGCCCAGCACCGTCAGCCAGGGAAACAGCGCGTAATCCTGGAAGATCATCGCGCGCTCCCAGCTGGGCTTGCCCACGGGTTGGCCGTCCAGCGTGATGCGGCCGAGCGTTGCGTCGTCAAAGCCGGCCATGATGTTGAGCAGCGTGGTCTTGCCGCAGCCCGAGTGGCCCAGGATGGAGCAGAACTCGTTCTCCTGCACCGTGAAGGACACGTTGGCCAGCGCCTTGACCGGCGGATCGGACGGGCTGTGCCCTGGGTAGATCTTGACGACCTCTTCGACTTTCAGGATGCCCATGCCTGCGTCGGGCCTCAGAGCCCGCCCTCTCGTTGCGAGTTCACTTCGTCATCGCCAGCGACCAGGGCAGCAACTTGCGCGCCGCCCATCGCAGCCCTTGGTCGATCATCAGACCGGCCAGGCCGATGGAGATCATGCCCACGAGGATGATGTCGGTACGCAGCACGCTGCGGGCGTCCGAGATGAGCCAGCCCAGGCCGGAGGTCGCGCCCACCAGCTCGGCGGCCACCAGCGCCATCCAGCCCACGCCCAGGCCGACCCGAACGCCCGTGATGATCTGCGGCAGCGCCGCACGGAACACCACCTTCACCAGCACGTCGCGCTCGCTGGCGCCCAGGCAGCGGGCCGCGCGCACGATGTTGTGCTCCACGTTCTTCACGCCCGTGATCGTGTTGATCAGCAGCGGAAAGAAGATGCCCAGGAAGATGATGAACTGGTTCTGCAGGTCACTGATGCCGAACCACAGGATGGCCAGCGGAATCCACGCAATGGGAGGAATCGGCCGCAGCATTTCGAACACCGGCTCCAGCAGGTTCTGGGCCGTGCGTGACCATCCCATCAGAACCCCCAGCGGAATGGCCGCGCAGGCGTAGACAAAGGCCACGGCTTCGCGCCTCAAGCTGGCCCAGAAGTGCACCAGCAGGTCGCCCGAGCGCAGCAGCTCCCAGGCCGCGGCCACCACCTCGGTAGGAGGCGGCATGAGCGACACCAGGTTGGCATCGATGCTGGGCAGCAGCAGGGCCGATACCGCTTGCCAGATGCCGAAGAACAGGCCCAGACCGATGAACCGCGCCGAGGGTCCCGTGAACCACGGGCCGCTGCCGGACTTCATCCGGGCCACGGCCTGCAGTTCAGCGGGTGTCAGCGCGCTCGGGTCCGCCGAGGCGGCCGCTGCGTCATTGCTCATGAGTGGTTCAGGGCCGGAAAGTCGTGCCCTTGAAGGTCCAGGGCTTGACCAGGTCTCCTGCCTCCGGGAAGGCCTGCGGCGTCTTCATGTTCAGGAAGGTGAGGTACTCGGGGTAGGGCGGCTGGCCGACCTTGCCCGTCCAACCCGGCGGGATGAAGGGCGGGTTCCGGGGGATGGCCCAGCCCAGCTTCTCGAACGTCTTGCCCATGAACTCGGGCCTGAACACGTTCTTGAACTCTTCTTCGGTCAGCGGCGTGCGCATGCGCTTGTTTTCGTACAGCCAGTTGACCGTGTTCTTGTTCTCCTGGAACCAGAACGAGGTGTGCGGGTACAGATAGGTGGGCTTGAAATGGTTGTTGTACTCCGCGATCTGCTGCGCCAGCAGCGTGCGGGGTTGCAGCTTCAGGTTCGGGTCCTCGAGCAGCGCGTCCACCGCCTTGTCGGGGTTGGCACGGATCCACAACTGGGTCTCGGCGATCGAGTCGGTCAGCGCCTGCACGATGTCAGGCACGTTGTCCACCAGTTCCTGGCGCACATAGGTGGTGCCCAGGTAGATCACGTACGGGTAGTGCGCCTCGATCGGACGTCCGCTCTTGCGCTCGTTGATGATGAGCGAGTTGGTGAAGTCCCAGGGCACCACGGCATCGATGCCCTTGGGCAGCAGCGCCTGCTCGGGCGGAGGCATGTTGCGCAGCGTGATGTCCTTGCCGATGACGAGCTTGTTGGCTGCCATCGACAACTGAAGGTAGAACTCCGCAGAGGACCCGGTGGCGATGCCGATCACCCAGGGCTGCTTGGTGGCGGGGTTGCCGCCGCGCAGATCCTCGAGCTTCTTCAGCGGCGAGTCATTGGGGACGATGATCTGGTGCCGAAGGCCGGGCGACATGATGGCGATGGCGCGCACCGGCACGTTGCGGTCGATCAGGGTGTTCAGCGGGAAGTTGCCCCCGTTGCCCACCTGCGCACGCCCGGAGACGAACACCTCGTTCAGGGCTGGGCCTGACGGGAAGGTCTGGAAAGTCACCTCGATACCGCGCGCCTGCAGGAACTTCTGCTGGTTCATGGCCGCGAAGATCGCGTTCTGGCCCGACCAGGGCGGCTGGTAGGCCACGGTCATCGGCCACCAGCCCTTGGTCTTCATCCATTCGATGGACTTGGCCGAGACCTTTTCATAGGGTTGTGGC
>JBIKMY010000418.1:0-2533 GCA_044358945.1 Rubrivivax sp. | reverse complement strand
CGTGGGCCTGCGCGGCGCGGCGCCGCTGCGCATCTCGGAGGTGTCGGGCGGCATGGCGCGGCGCATCGCCCTGGCGCGCGCCATCGCGCTGGACCCGGAACTCATCATGTACGACGAGCCCTTCGCCGGGCTGGACCTCATCTCCATGGGCGTGGCGGCCAAGCTCATCCGCACGCTCAACGACGTGACGGGTGCCACCTCGCTGGTGGTGTCGCACGACGTGCCCGAGTGCATGGCCATCAGCGACCACATCGTGCTGATGGCCACGGGGGGGCGCATCGTCGCCCAGGGCAGCCCGCAGGAGTTGATGGACTCCACCGATCCGGAGGTGCGCCAGTTCGTGCGCGGCGAGCCCGACGGTCCGGTCAAGTTCCACTACCCGGCCACGCCCATCGGGCAGGACTTCGGCGTCGAGGCTGCAGCGCCATGACCGCCTGGCTCGACACCGTGGCCACGCTGGGCCAGCGCGCGCTCAAACTGCTGCGCGGTATTGGTCACGCGGCCTTCTTCACGCTGGACATCCTGCTGGCGATTCCTGCGTCGCTGCGCCGCTTCTCCCTTGTGGTGCGGCAGATCCACGCCGTGGGCAACTTGTCGTTGGTCATCATCCTGGCTTCGGGCACGGCGGTGGGCTTCGTGCTGGCCTTGCAGATGTACTACGCCCTGGTGACCTACGGCGCCACGGAATCGCTGGGGCTGATCGTCAACCTGTCGCTGGTGCGCGAGCTGGGCCCGGTGGTGACGGCGCTGCTGTTCGCTGGGCGGGCCGGCACCTCGCTCACGGCCGAGATCGGCCTGATGAAAGCCGGTGAGCAACTGGCGGCCATGGAGATGATGGCGGTGGACCCCAAGAGCCGTATCCTGGCGCCGCGCTTCCTGGCGGGCGTGGTGTCCATGCCCCTGCTGGCCATCCTGTTCTCGGCCGTGGGCATCCTGGGCGCCTACGTGGTGGCGGTATTGCTCATCGGCGTGGACGCGGGCAACTTCTGGAGCATCATGCAGTCGCGTGTGGACGTCTGGCGTGATGTGGGCAACGGCGTGGCCAAGAGCTTCATCTTCGGCCTGATCTGCACGCTGGTGGCGCTATACCAAGGCCACGAAACCCAGGCCACACCCGAGGGTGTGGCCTACGCCACCACGCGCACGGTGGTGATCTCGTCGCTGGGCGTGCTGGCGATGGACTTCGTGCTGACGGCCCTGATGTTCTCCACGCCCTGAACGCGCTGCGCACCATTGCAAGGGAGTACTCCAACATGAACAAGCGCAACATCGAGATCCTGGTCGGCTTCTTCGTCCTGCTGGGCATGGCCGGGCTGCTGTTCTTGGCCCTCAAGGCCGCCAACCTCGCGAGCTTTGGCGCCCGCGACGGCTACCAGGTCAGCGCCCGCTTCGACAACATCGGTGGCCTCAAGCCCCGTTCGCCCGTGCGCAGCGCGGGCGTGACGGTGGGCCGCGTGACCTCCATCTCACTGGACGCCAAGACCTTCCAGGGGGTGGTGACCATGGAAATCGACAGCAGCGTGCGCTTCCCCAAGGACTCTTCGGCCAAGATCCTGACGGCTGGTCTGCTGGGCGACCAGTACATCGGCATCGAGCCCGGTTCGGCCGACCAGGATCTGGCCGCGGGCGCGGTGATCCGCCAGACCCAGTCGGCTGTGGTGCTGGAGAACTTGATCGGCCAGCTCGTCACCGGCAAGGCCGGCGAGGCTGCCGAGCAGGCGGGGCAGAAGAAGTGAAGCCGGCCCGGCCCTGGGCGGTGCACAGGCTCCCGCCGACCGTGCATGCGCGGCCCGCGGCGGCGGCCTTGCTGCTGTGGGCGGCATGCCTGCCTTTCAGCGCCTATGCACAGTCACAGACGCCCGCGCAGGCCTCCGCGCCAGCCCCCCGTTCGCTGGCCATCAAGGCCGATCCGCTCGAAGGTTTGAACCGCAGCGTCTTTGCCTTCAATGAAGCGCTTGACCGGGCGTTGCTCAAGCCGCTGGCCACGGCGTACAAGGCGGCACTGCCCGGCCCCGTGCGCACGGGGGTGGACAACGTTTTTGGCAACGTTGGGGATGCCTGGTCGGTCGTCAATCACCTGCTGCAGGGCAAGTTCAAGAGCGCGCTGGAGATGACGGTGCGCGTCACGACGAACACCGTGTTCGGAGTCGGCGGCCTGTTCGACCTGGCGTCCGATGCGGGCCTGGAGCGGCAGTCCGAAGACTTCGGCCAGACCCTGGGGAAGTGGGGCTTTTCCCCCGGGCCCTACCTGGTGCTACCCTTCTTCGGAGCGAGCTCCTTGCGCGATGCCGCGGGCCTGACACTGGACCGGCAGGCGAGCCTGCCCGCGGTGGTGCACGACGGCTCGTACCGCTGGGGGCTGAACACGCTGGAGCTGGTGTACACCCGGGCCGACCTGCTGTCGGCCACCAATCTGCTGGAACAGGTGGCGCTGGACAAGTACAGCTTCGTGCGCGACAGCTACCTGGCCCGCCGCCGCAACCTGGTCTTCGATGGCAACCCGCCGGAAGAACCCGAGGAGGACGAGCCCCTG
>JBIKMY010000042.1:0-10221 GCA_044358945.1 Rubrivivax sp. | reverse complement strand
CTGGTGCAGCACCTCCAGCTCGAAGGGGATGCGCGGCTCCGGCGGCAGGGCACGCCAGTACCAGAGCACCGCGCCTGGGCGGCAGGGCTCGTGCGCCGCCACGGGGCGGCCTTCGGCGTCCAGCACGCCACCCGCGGCCAGCCGCGCAGGCCAGTCCGCCACCAAGGGCAAGCGCTGCGACAGAAAGTCCGCCACCGTGGCCCAGGGGCCGGGCATGACGGCCACGCGGCTGGCGCTGACCCCGTCGCGCAGGGGCGGTGTCCAGGCTGGGCGAGGGCGGCTCACGTGACGGGCTTTCGTGCCGCGCGCTGCGCTCTCAAGGCGCTCAAGGCGCCTCGTCCAGGCGGCGCGCGCGCTGCAGGCGCCAGGCTTCGTCGGGGTGCGCCGGGTCGAACACCTGCTCGGCCGTGGTGCCGGCCTCACGCAGCCGCGCGTCCAGCGCGATGCGGCGGTCGAAGACGAAGCATTCGCCTTGCCAGGCGGCCAGCAGATCGCCGGGCGAGGCGTTCTGCGGGTCGTCTTTCGACTCCCAAGAAGTCTCCATGCGTTCGGTCGATTCGTCGCCCCCGGCCCCAGCGCCACCCTCTTCCGCTTGCGCCTGCCGCAGGTAGTTCAGGATGCCCCCGTCTAGCTGAAACACCTCCAGCCCCAGGCTGCGCATCCAGGGTGCGGTCTTGTCGCAGCGGATGCCGCCCGTGCAGTACATCGCCACCGGCCGGCCCTGCGCGCGCCAGGCGGGTGCGTGCTGCTCCACGTAGCGCACGAAGTCGCGAAAGTGGCGCACGCCCGGGTCCACGGCGCCGCGGAAATGGCCCAGGCGGAACTCGAAGTGGTTGCGGTTGTCCAGCACCACGGCCCGGCCCTCGTCCAGCAGTTGGCGCCAGGCGGCAGGTGACAGATGGCTGGCGTCGCGCTCGTCGGGCAGTTCGACGGGTGAGGCCTGTGCCTCCGAAGGCAACCCAAGCGCCACGATCTCCGGCTTGGCGCTTACCTTGAAGCGGCCGAAGGGCGGCTGGTGGCAGGCGCTGCGCTTGAAGGTCAGCTCGCGCAGCGCACCCTGCAGCGCGGCACCTGTGCGCAGGCGCTGCTCAAACGCCTCGACCTGCGCTGCTGGCCCGGCCACCGCGCCATTCACGCCCTCGCCCGCCACGATCAGGCTGCCACCCAGGCCCAGCGCTGCACCCAGCCCACGCAGTTCCTGCGCGGCCGTCTCGGGGTCCGGCAGATGCACGAAGCGATAGAACGCGCTGTGCAGCAACGACGGGGCCGTGGTTTCAGACGCTGGCGCGGGCGGGTGTCCTGGCGTGGGTGGCGACTGAACAGGGCTCATGCGGAAGATTCTCCGCGAGCGCCGCTGACGATGAGCGGCGCACGATTCCGCACGGGCGTGGTGACCCGCAAGCTGAGTTTGGAGCTGGAACTCCGGCTTCCCGTACGAGCGGGTCCGTGAGGCTTTCGCAAGTTCTCTTCGACCGAATGAGAGCAGGCCGCCACAGCCAACCCGGGTTCATCGAACGCCGGCCAGCGCCATCTTCTGCTTCAGTTCGGGCAGCAACCGCCCCGCCTCGGCCTCTCCAGCCCTCTGTGCCTGCGCAAAGTAGCTCGCGCTCGCGCCTGCCATGTACTCCATGTCCGGGTGGATGACGAAGTCGGCCAGGCGGGTCTCCGGGTCGATGCGGCTGCGGCGTGCGGCATCCCTTTCAAGCCAGGCTGACGACGTGCCGGCCGGCGCTTTGCCTGCTCGGGCTGATACGTCCACTGCGATCACGAACTGAGCGCCCGCTTGCCGGGCGGCGCGCACGGCCACGGGCAGCGACTCGTCAGCGTCTTCGTACTCGATGCCTTGTACGCCCACGGGCGAGATGATGCCGGCCACGGCGCTGGAGGCTCGCACCGCCACACCCACATTTCCGCGCTCGAAGAAAAAGGGCTGCTTGTCGGCGCGCCGGGTGGTGGCCACGATCAACCGTCGTGGCAGCTTTTCCAGAGAAGCGTTGTTCAACCGATCGTTGACGTAGTCCTGCAAACGCTGCCCGTGGATCCAGCCGCGATCGGCAAACACTGAGAGGTCGAACAAGGTCAGCGGTCCACCGCTGCGCGCCGCCGCGTCAATCTCAGCGGCGGTGTAGCCTGAAGCCCAGAAGGCGCCCAGCAGTGACCCCACGCTGGAGCCGACCACCAGGTCGACTTTCACACCTGCTTCTTCCAGCACCTTCATCACCCCAATATGGGCATAGCCCCTCGGGCCTCCGCTGCCCAGCACGAGGGCGACGCGCGGGCGCGGCTCGACGAACTGGGCTGTCGTTTGCGCCACAGGGCTGTCGGGCGCGGTGTAGTTGAACGCGGCGCAGCCTGAAAGGGCTATCGCCATCACCAGGATGCACAGCGAAAAGAATCGTCGCTTCATGGTCATTGCTTCATCTTCGAGTGTTGCGCCTGGGCTTCGGTCGGGTAGCCGCAGGCGACGCACCTTCGGGCAGGCTCAGGGCCAGTCGTATGCGCGCCATCATGTCTTCGGGCAAGGTGTGCTCCACGCCGGCGGCGAGGTTCAGGTGTTGCATCACGTTGGCCTGCGTGATGCTGGCCATGCCATGCAGAGCGGACCAGATGAACATCGCCTGTCGGTCGGCCTGTGCATGCTGTTCGGATCGGTTGCCACGCATGGCGCGCAGGCTGTCGCGCAGCAAGTTGAAGGCATGCACCGCGTGCTGTACCAGCGCCGGGTGTTGAGCGGGTTCTGGCCATGGCGTGCCAAACATCAGGCGGTACTCCAAGGGCTTCTGGCGCGCGTAGTTCAGGTACGCCTGGCCCATGGCTTCAAGATCGGCCTCGGGGTTGCCAGTGCGCGGGCGCTTGTCCAGGTCCTGTGCAAAGTCGGCGAAGCAGCGGCGCATGATCTCGGCCAGCAGGTGATCACGGCTTTCGAAGTGGCGGTAAGGCGCCTGGTGCGAAATCTCCAGCTTGCGCGCCACATCACGCATGCTCAGACTTTCCACCCCGTGTTCGGCAATCACTTCGCGGGCCGCCTGAACGCAAGCTTCCTTGAGCGAAAAGGCGGGGTCTCTGGATGGGGCCATGGGAGTCGAATCTGCTGAAGGCAAGGTTCCAGCGTCAGGTCTGGCGGTCTACTCCGGCCATGACTCGGCCCATGACCTTGACGCGGCACGTTGATGTTGACGCTGTCTACAACTATCCGACACAATCGTAGACAGTGTCAACAATAAAGGCTCACCTTGGCGTCTGAAACCCTATCCTAGACCCCACGGCGGAGTCACCCTGCTCTTCAGCTGCATGCCGAATTGATGGTGCGCCAGCCCCTGCTCACGGGCTTTGCGTGGCTCATGCTGGCTCTCATGCTGCTGGGCTTGGCGCTGTTGGCCTGGGATGACCGCACCTGGCGCGATGTGGCCATCTGGGCCAAGCCCGTGAAGTTCATGGCTTCCACAGCTCTGTTCTCGGCCACCACCGCGTGGTTCGTCGGACTGCTGCCCGAACACATGCGTCACGGGCGGACCGTGCGTGTGCTGGCGTGGACCGTGGTGCTGACCTCGAGCTTCGAAGTGGGCTACATCAGCGTGCAGGCCGCACTGGGTGACGGCTCTCACCACAACGTCCGCGACCCGCTGCACGCTGCACTGTTCGGGCTGATGGCGGTCGCCGCTGTCATGCTGACCGCCACCCAGGCCGTGCTGGCCTGGCTGATGGCCCGCCACAGCACCACGCGAGGTACGGTATTCACTCAGGCCGTGGTGGTTGGCCTGGTGTTGACCTTTGTACTCGCCACGGTCAGCGGCTTCCATCTCGGTGGCCAGCAACCTCCAGCGGGCATGGGACTGCCGATCGTGGGCTGGCATATCGGAGGCCCCGACGCCCGCCCGGCCCACTTTCTGGGTGTGCACGCGCAGCAGCTGTTGCCCTTGGCGGGCTTTGCGCTGCAGAAAAGCCGCCTCTCACATGCGACCCGGTGGCTGACCGCAGTGGCGCTGGGCTACGTGCTGCTGTGGGTGCTGGCGCTGCCGTAGCGCGGTTCCGCCCAAAGAGTGCCTGCTGTGTAAACGGCGGGGACCGTTCTCGACGGTCAGCACAAGAGGTCCCAGATTGGGTCTCTATCCGGCAGCGCGATGGCCCGGATAGGATCGCAACTCCCGTCCGCGAGCCCGTCCCATGCCCTTTCTGCCCTCTCTGCTGCTCAACATCGCGCACGCGCTGGACCACCTGTTCCTGCTGATCTTCGCCACTGCCGTGGGGGCCATCGCGGTGGATTTCGGCATCGCGCGCTGGGAAGATCTGATGCCGTACACGGCCGGAGCCTTCCTGATGTTCGGGCTGTGTTCCATCCCCGCCGGGCGGCTGGGAGACCTGCGCGGGCGGCGCTGGATGATGCTGCTGTTCTTCCATGGCATGGGCCTGTCGGCTATTGCCGTGGCGCTGACGCAGAACGCCTGGCAGATCGGGCTGGCGCTCACGGTACTGGGGGCCTTCTCGGCCATCTACCACCCGGTGGGCATCCCCATGCTGCTGCAGGGCTCCACCCGGCCGGGCCGCACCATCGGCATCAATGGCCTGGCGGGCAATTTGGGCATCGCCCTGGCCGCCGTGTCCACGGGCTTTCTGGTGAAGTACTTCGGCTGGCGCGCAGCTTTCGTGGTGCCGGGCCTGATCTCCATCGCCGCCGGGCTTCTGTTTGCGCGCGTCGCCCCGCCTGAAGCCGCTGCGCCCGCGCGCAAGGCGAGCACCTCGGTGCACCTGCCGCGCGGGCTGGCGATCCGCACGTTTGTGGTGATGGTGGCCAGCGCCACCACGGGCAGCCTGCTCTTCAACTTCACCACCAACGGCAACGCCCAGATGATGGCCGAGCGCCTGGACGGGCTGGTGAGCGACCCCGCCGCCCTGGGCATGCTGCTGGCCCTGCTGTACGGCGTGGCCTCGCTGGCGCAACTGGTGGTGGGGCAACTGGTGGACCGCGTGGCGGTGAAGCCGCTGTTCATCGCCGTCCTGACGCTGCAGATCCTGTTCTTCGCGCTGGCCGCCCAGAGCAGCGGCTGGGCCTGGTACGTGCTGGCCATCGCCTGCATGGTGATGGTGTTTGGCGCCATCCCCTTCAACGATGTGATGGTGGCGCGCTACATCGACGACTCGCTGCGCTCGCGCGTGAGCGGCACGCGCATCGCCATCTCTTTTGGCATCAGCTCGCTGGCCGTGGCGGCGCTGGGCCCGGCGGTGAAGGCGGCCGGGTTCACGCAGTTGTGGCTGCTGATGTCAGGCATTGCCGTGGTGAGCCTGGCCATCGTGGCCTGGCTGCCGGGTGAGAAGGTGCTGAAGGCGGCAATGGCCCGATGAGCGGCCCCGCCCCCCATCGCCTTGAAACCGACGTCCTCATCGTCGGCGGCGGCCCCTGCGGGCTGATGCTGGCCAACGAGCTGGGGCGGCGCGGCGTGCGCTGCCTGGTGGTGGACCGCAAGCCGGGCACGGCCTTCAACCCGCAGGCCAACGCCACGCAGGCGCGCACCATGGAGCACTACCGGCGCCTGGGTTTTGCCGACCGGGTGCGTGCCCAGGGCCTGCCGGCAGACCACCCGACGGACGTGGCCTATCTGACGCGTTTTGCCGGCCACGAAATGGCCCGCCTGCGCCTGCCCACAGCCGCGCAGGCCACGCAGGTGATTCGCGGCCTGGGCGGCTCGTGGAGCGCGGCCGAGCTGCCGCACCGCGTGTCGCAGAAGTTTGTGGAGGTGGTGTTGCGTGAAGAGGCGCAGGCGCTGCCTGGCGTGGACCTGCGCTACGGCTGGGAGCTGCGCAGCTTCTCAGAGGAAGGCCCCGGCATCGAGGCCGTGGCGACCCCGGTGGACGCCCCTGCAGCAGCGGGCATGACCGTGAAAGCCCGCTGGTTGGTGGGCGCCGACGGCGCACGCAGCGGTGTACGCGCGCGGCTGGGCATCGAGTGGGAAGGCGGCACCGGCTTCAAGCGCAGCTTCATGGGCGGGCGCATGCTGGCCGTGTACCTGAAGGCGCCGGACTTCTACCGTCTCAACCCCAACGACCGCGCCTGGATGTACGTGCAGGTGCACCCGGCGCAGCGCGCCTTCATTATGTCGGTGGACGGGGTGAGCGAGTTCGCCTTCCACACCCAGCTGGCCGACGACACCGAAGTGGATGCGCTCACGCACGACGATGCACGCGCCCTGTTCGCCCGTGCCAGCGGTCTGGACATCCCCATCGAGATCCTCTCCATGGCGCCCTGGCTGGCCGGCCACGCGCTGGTGGCCTCGCGCTTCCAGCAAGGCAACGTGTTCATCGGCGGCGACGCGGCGCACCTGTTCACGCCCACGGGCGGCCTGGGCTACAACACGGCGGTGGAAGACGCGGTGAACCTGGGCTGGAAGCTCGCGGCCGTGCTCAAGGGCCAGGCCCCGCCTGCCCTGCTAGACAGCTACGGCCTGGAGCGCAAGCCGCTGGCGCAGCGCAACACCGGCTACGCGCGGCAGTTTGCCGACTCCATCGGCCTGTTCGACGCGGTGCCGGAACTGGACGAGGACACGCCCGCAGGCCAGCGCGCCCGCGAAGCCGCAGGCGAGTACCTCAACGGCCATGTGCGCCGGGAGTTCAACGTGCCGGGCGTGACCTTTGGCGGGCGTTACGACGGCTCACCGATCATCGTGGCCGATGGCTCCACGCCGCCGCCGGATGCCGCCAACAGCTACCAGCCCAGCGCCTGCCCGGGCGGGCGCCCACCGCACGCCTGGCTGGCCGATGGCCGCTCGCTGTTCGACCTGTTCGGCTTCGAGTGGACGCTGCTCGTGCTGAAGGACCCGACGGGTCACGCCACCGCGCCCACTGGCGGCTTCGAGGCCGCGGCAAAGGCGCTGGGCGTGGATCTGAAGGTGGTGTACCCCGAGGCCGGGGAGACTCCCGACCAGCAAGGCGAGCAAGGCCGACAAAGCCTGATCGATCTTTACGAAGCGCCGCTGGTGCTGATCCGCCCTGACCACATCGTGGCCTGGCGCGGCAGCAGCGATGCCGATGCCGCGCAGGTGATGCGCCAGGTACTGGGCTGGGGCGGCTGAGCGGCCGGGCCGCTCCCCCTGGTCAAAGGCCCGCAGCAGATCAGCTCAGAGCCCCCGCAAGCCAGCCTCAGGCGCCGCAGATCCTTGCCCGCGCCTCGGCATACTCACGCTTGAGACGCTCCACCAGCGCCGCGGCCGGTACCACCTCGCGGATGGCGCCGATGCCCTGGCCGCAGCCCCAGATGTCGCGCCAGGCCTTGGCGGCGTTGGCGCCCTCGCCGGTGCTGAAGTTCATCTTGCTCGGGTCGCTCTGCGGCAGGTTGTCCGGGTCCATGCCGGCGTTGCGGATGCTGCCCTTGAGGTAGTTGCCGTGCACGCCGGTGTAGAAATTGCTGTAGACGATGTCGTCGGAATTGCTCTCGGTGATCATCTGCTTGTAGCCCTCCACCGCACGGGCCTCTTCGGTGGCGATGAAGGCCGAGCCGATGTAGGCCAAATCCGCCCCCATGGCCTGCGCTGCCAGGATGGCGCCGCCCGAAGAGATGGCGCCTGAGAGCGCCACCGGGCCGCCAAACCATTCGCGGATCTCGGCCACCATGGCAAACGGGCTCTTCACGCTGGCGTGGCCGCCCGCGCCCGCGGCCACGGGGATCAGCCCGTCGGCGCCCTTCTCGATGGCCTTGTGGGCGAAGACGTTGTTGATCACGTCGTGCAGCACCACGCCGCCCCAGGCATGCACGCCCTGGTTGACGTCCTCGCGCGCGCCCAGACTGGTGATGATGATGGGCACCTTGTACTTGGCGCAGATCTGCATGTCGTGCTCAAGCCGGTCGTTGCTCTTGTGCACGATCTGATTGATGGCAAAGGGCGCGGCGGGCGACTCGGGGTGCGCCTTGTCGTGCGCGGCCAGCGCCTCGGTGATCTCGGCCAGCCATTCGTCCAGTTGCGAGGCCGGACGCGCGTTCAGCGCCGGCATGGAACCCACCACGCCGGCCTTGCACTGGGCGATCACCAGCTTGGGGTTGCTGATGATGAACAGCGGCGAGCCGATGACGGGGAAGCGCAGCTTCTGCAGAACGGGCGGGAGGGTGCGGGTGGGTGCGGTCATGGGCAGGACTTGGCAGGAGTGGAGAAAACGCCGCGATCTTGCCTCAAGACGCGATGAGCGGGGGCAGCGTGCGGCCGGCGGCGCGGACTGGTGAAGAATGCCAGCTCAACCGTCCACCCCAACGAACGCCCCGGAATCTCGCCAGGAGCCCCGCGCCCATGTCCTTCTTCCCCACCCGTACCGTTGTGGGCGCCATGTTCGAGTTCCAGGGTGTCTGGCAGGCCCTGGAGCCGATGATGGCGCAGCCCCCGCACCACCGCCCGCCCGTGCACCCAGTGCTCTACATCAAGCCGGCCAATACCTGGTGCCAAGCAGGCGATGCGGTCCGGCTGCCGCCCGAGGTGGAGGAGGTGGAAGTGGGCGCCACGCTGGGCATCAGCTTCGCGCGCACCGCTTCAAGAGTGAGCGCCGAGCAAGCGCTGGACTGTGTGGCGGGGTACGGCATCGTCAACGACGTCACCGTGCCGCACCAAGCGTTGCTGCGCCCACCCATGAAGCAGAAGTGCCGCGACGGCTTCTGCCCCATCGGGCCCTGGGTGCCGGCCGGGCAGATCCTCGACCCCAACGATCTGGAGATCCGCGCCTATGTCAATGGCGAGCTGCGCCAGCGCAGCCACACCCGCCATCTGCGGCGCAACGTGGCGCGGCTGATTGCCGATGTGAGCGAGTTCATGAGCCTGGCCCCGGGCGACCTGCTGCTCATCGGCGTGGCCGAGCAGCCCGCACGCGCGCGGCCTGGGGACACCATGGCCATCGAGATCAACGGCATCGGCCGCCTGGAAAACCCCGTGCAGCGCGAGAGCGCAGCCCAGCAGGAGGCCGCATGAAGACCGCCCGTATCGTCTTTGGCGGAGCGGTGCACGAGGCCTTCGAGGTGCCCGGCGAGCCGGACCGTCTGCGCCTGGCCGATGGCCGCGTGGTGAGCGAGGCTGAGGTGATGTGGCTCGCGCCCTTTGAGCCGCGCACGCTCTTCGCCCTGGCGCTGAACTACGCCGACCACGCGCAGGAGTTGGCGGCCAAGTCTTCGGCCGAACAGGGCAGCTTTCTGCAAGCCCAGCGCAGCGAGCCGGTGGTGTTTCTCAAGGGGGCCAACAGCGTGGTGGGCCACCGCGGCCTCACACGCCGGCCGGCGGATGGCGAGTTCATGCACTACGAGTGCGAGCTGGCCGTGGTGATCGGGCGCGAGGGCCAGCGCATTGCCCGGGCGCGGGCGATGGACTTCGTGCGCGGCTACACCGTCTCGAACGACTACGCGATCCGCAACTTCCTGGAGCCCTACTACCGCCCGAACCTGCGCGTGAAAAGCCGTGACGGCGGCACCGCGCTCGGGCCCTGGCTGGTGGACCGCGACGACATCGACGACCCCATGGACCTGGTGCTGCGCACCGAGGTCAACGGCCGCGTGGTGCAGGAAGGCCACACCGGCGACATGATCCACGACGTGGCCTCGCTCATCGAATACCTCAGCAGCTTCATGACCCTGAGCCCCGGCGACGTGATCCTCACCGGCACGCCCAAGGGCTCGGTGGACGTGCAGCCGGGCGACGAAGTGGTGTGCGAGGTGCAGGGGGTGGGCCGGCTGCTCAACACGCTGGTGTCGGACTGGGGCTGAGAGCCCCCTTCGGACAGCGGGACAGCCGGCACAGCCCCTCACACGGGAGCGGCCGCGCCCTATCATGAAGATGCGGGTTTTGTGCGGCGCGCCTGCCCGCGTGCCGATCCCACAGCCCGCCGCCGCAGTTCCTGCGGCGCCACCCCGGCCGAGGTGCGACGCATGCATGAGCTTCACCGCTGGACCGGGGACGAGCCCGCCGACTCGCCCACCCTGCCCTTCCTGTACAACATCGTGTACTGCAGCCGTGCCACGGCCGAGTTGGATGAGGCCGCGCTGCAACGCATCATCGCCACCGCCCACCGCTACAACGCAGCCCACGGCATCACCGGCATGCTGGTGTTCGGCACCGGGGTCTTCTTCCAATGGCTGGAGGGGCCGCGCGAGCATGTGACGGCGCTGATGGATCGCCTGCGGGCCGACCCGCGCCACGACGCGATCGTTGAGCTCAGCGAGGTGGAGGAAGTGCGCGAGCGGCTCTTCCCGCTGTGGGACAT
>JBIKMY010000417.1:0-2543 GCA_044358945.1 Rubrivivax sp. | reverse complement strand
CGGGATGGCACGCTTGATCAGCTTCTCGATGTCGCGCAGGAAGATCTCCTCGTCCAGGCACACGAGAGACACCGCCTCGCCCGTGGCCCCGGCGCGGCCCGTGCGGCCGATGCGGTGCACATAGTCCTCCGGGATGTTGGGCAGTTCGAAGTTGACGACGTGCGGCAGCTGGTCGATGTCGATGCCGCGCGCGGCGATGTCGGTGGCCACCAGCACTTGCAGGTCGCCGCTCTTGAAGTCGGCCAGCGCCTTGGTACGCGCGCCCTGGCTCTTGTTGCCGTGGATGGCCATGGCGCTGATGCCCACGTCGTTCAGGTAGTCGGTCAGCCGGTTGGCGCCGTGCTTCATGCGCGTGAACACCAGCACCTGGTGCCAATCGCCTTGTTTGATCAAGTGGCTGAGCAATTCCTTCTTGCGATCACGGCCCACGGGGTGGACCTTCTGCGCGATGGTGTCGGCGGTGGCGTTACGCCGCGCCACTTCGATCAGCGCGGGCTCGTTCAGCAGCCGGTCGGCCAGGGCCTTGATCTCGTCGCTGAAGGTGGCGGAGAACAGCAGGCTCTGCTTCTTCTGCGGCAGCACGGCCAGCACCTTCTTGATGTCGTGGATGAAGCCCATATCCAGCATGCGGTCGGCCTCGTCGAGCACGAAGATCTCCACGTGCTTCAGGTCCAGCGTGCCCTGCTGGTGGTGGTCGAGCAAGCGGCCGGGCGTGGCCACGAGGATGTCCACTCCCTTGCGCAGGCGGTCGATCTGCGGCTGCATGCCCACGCCGCCGAACATCACCATGCTGGTGATGGGCAGGTATTTGCCGTAGGTGCGCACGCTCTCCTCCACCTGCGCGGCCAGTTCACGTGTTGGCGTGAGGATGAGGGCACGGATGGCGATGCGCCCGCGCGCGTCGCGCTTGGGCGGCTGCGCCGCCAGCCGGTGCAGCATGGGCAATGTGAAGCCGGCGGTCTTGCCGGTGCCGGTCTGGGCGCCGGCCATGAGGTCGCCGCCCTTGAGCACGGCAGGGATGGCTTGCGCCTGGATGGGGGTGGGGATGTCGTAGCCCTGATCGCGTACGGCGCGCAGGAGCGGCTCGGCCAGGCCGAGGTCGGTGAAGTTCATTCAGGAAGGGGCCCCATGAGGGCCGTGGTTCGCTGCCTGCTGGGGCCTGGATACGGTGCCGGGGCACCGAGGGCCCACCAGTCCGAAGGCGCGAGGGTTTTGAGATCGCCGGATGCGGCGTCGTCGGGTCGACTGGAAGACCTGACAAGCGAGAGTGTAGGCGATGACATCGACCGCGTCCGCCCAGACTGTCACCGCTCAGCAAAGCGCATCGATCGTCGCCGCCCAGCGCGCCGCGAAGCCGGGCCCGTCGCACAGCGGCGAGGTCGAGACCAGGTCACGCAGGCTCCGGCGCACACGCCTGAGTTCCGCGGTGTCAGCCGCCAATCCGGCAGCACGTTCCACGTAGTCCGTGTGGTCGCGCGCAATCCACTGGGTGCAGCCGATCTGGTGCAGAAGGCTGCCCGTCAGCCGGCCGGCGCTGCGGTCGGCAGGGCAGGTGATCACCGGCACGCCCATCCACAGCGCGTCGCAAGTCGTCGCCCCGCCGCCGTAAGGAAAGGTATCCAGGGCGATGTCGATGGCGTGGTACGCGCTCAGAAAGTCCTCCGAGGCCCCACGCAGCATCAGGCGCTCGGAGGGAATGCCACACATCTCGAACATGCCGCGTACACGCCCGAGCGTGCCACGGTCGGCAAACTGCTTGGCCTGCAGCAGCATCCTGGAGCCTGGTACGGCTTTCAGCAACCTGGCCCAGAGCATCACGACGTCCGCATTGAGCTTCATCAGGCTGTTGAGCGAACCAAAGGTGATGCAGCCCTCGCGCAGGAAGGGCGGAGCCTGCACTGGGGGGTACTGATCGTGCGGGCGGTAGGCGCACAGGCCGCCCGGTATCCGCACCAGCGTCTCGGTGTGTTGAGCCTGCGTCAACCCGACGGGATCCACCCATTCATCGGTCAGGCGGTAGTCCATCGCCGGCAAGCCGGTCGTGCCCAAGTAGCCCAGCCACGAAGCCTGCCGGTAGGCGGGCTTGCCCGCCATGGCGCGAAGCCGGGTGCCTCGCGTGTGGCCATTGCACTCGATCAGCAGGTCCAGTTCGTCGCTGCGCAGTTGGTGGCTGAGTTCCTCATCACTACACGCGTGGATCCAGTTCCAGCGATGCCCGTAGCCCATGAGGCGCCGTGTCACGGCGTCAGGGCGCGGCACGTGGGCGTAACAGACAAGTTCGAACGCGGCCCTGTCGTGATGTTCCAGCAGCGGCTCCAGGAAGTGCCGCATGGCGTGCGTGCGCAAGTCGGAGGACATCAAGCCGATGCGCCTGCGCCGCTCGGGCCGCGCACCGGGGGGGCGCCAGGGGTGCCGAGGATTCAGGGGCGCAGGGTGGCGCTGTCCCCAGGCCCGGTGACGCTTCAGGATGTCGTCCCCGCTGAAAGCAGGCGACAGCAGCGTGTTGAACAGCTGCCCGCTGCCAGCGTTGTGGAAGACCTCGG
>JBIKMY010000416.1:0-2557 GCA_044358945.1 Rubrivivax sp. | reverse complement strand
CGGCCAGCCCGGCAAGCCCCGGCGCCGCGCCGCAACAACGCATCGAAGTGACCGGCGGCCGTGCCGACGACACCACCCAGCGCCAGCGCTCCACCGCCGCCAAGATCGTGATCGGGCGCGAGGAGATCGACAAGTTCGGCGATGCCACGCTGGGCGAGGTGCTGCGCCGCCTGCCGGGTGTCACCACCCCGGGCGCGCCGGGGCGTGGCGGGCCACCGCGCCTGCGCGGGCTGGGCGGCGGCTACACGCAGATCCTCATCGACGGCCAGCGCACCCCGCCGGGCTTCTCGGTGGAATCGCTCACACCCGAGCAGATCGAGCGCATCGAGATCCTGCGCGCCCCCACGGCCGAGACCGGTGCGCGGGCGATCGCCGGCACGATCAACATCATCACGCGCGAGGGCTTCCGCCGCCGCCTGAACGACCTGCGCGTGGGCATGGGCCTGGAAAACGGCACCGTCTCCCCAGGCATCAACTGGACGCACAACGATGCCAAGGGCCCGCTGACCTACAACGTCTCGGGCTCGGTCTTCCGCGGCCACCGCAAGGACGAGAGCACCTCGCAAACGCGCGACGAGGACGTGGCCAGCGGCGCCACGCTGCGCGAGCAGATCGAGTCCGCCTTCACCGACAACCGGCGCACCGGGGCGAATCTCTCCGGTCGGCTGTCCTGGCGTCTGAGCGAGGGCGGCGATGTCCTCACGCTCATGCCCACGCTCTTCCATACCGTGGCCGACAACCAGCGCACCTTCTCGCTGGTACAGCCCATCGGCAGCACGCCACCGGACTACGACAGCGGCAGCTCCCACACCGACAGTGCCTTCACCAACGGGCGGCTGAACCTGATGTGGCGCCAACGCCTGGGGGGCTCGCGCCTGGAGCTCAACGGCGGCCTGGGCGCCTGGCGGGCGCGCGGCGACACGCAGCGCCAGGAGTTCACGGTGGCCGGCGGCAGCACCCCGGTGCGCACCATCGTCGACAGCTCGCGCACGCGCCAGCAGTCGGTCAACCTCAACGGCAAGCTGTCCACGCTGCTGGGCAGCCCACCGACCACCGGCCCGTCCACCGGCCCGGGCAACGCCACCGTAGGCGAGCACAACCTGGTCACCGGCATCGAGCTTGAAGCCCTGCGCCGCACCGAGACCCGCAGCACCCTGCAAGACGGCACGCCGCTGCTCACTGACTTTGGCGACAACCTCCAGGCCTCGTCCACGCGGCTGGCGCTGTACGCCCAGGACGAGTGGGCGATCAACCCCCACTGGGCCGCCCACGCCGGCCTGCGCTGGGAGGGCATTGCCACGCGCGGCGACGCCGGCGACGGCTCGGCCCGGCCGGAAAACCGCAGCAGCGTGGCCACACCCCTGCTGCACGCCGTGTGGAAGCCCGACCCCAAGGGCCGCGACCAGGTGCGTCTGAGCCTGACGCGCAGCTACAAGTCGCCGGACCTGGGCAACCTGATGGCCCGGCCCTCCATCAACACGCGCTACCCTGCCGCTGGCGCCAACACCCCCACCGCGCCCGACCGCGCTGGCAACCCCGACCTGCGCCCCGAGATGGCCCTGGGCGTGGACCTGGCCGTGGAGCGCTACCTCGAAGCCGGCGGCGTGCTCAGCGCCAACCTGTTCAGCCGCCGCATCCGCGACCTGATGCGCAGCGTGATCACGCTGGAGACGGTGTCCTGGAGCCCCGTGCAGCGTTACGTGGCGCGCACGCAGAACATCGGCGACGCGGTCACCCAGGGCATTGAGCTGGAGGCCAAGTTCCGCCTTGATCAGATGGTCACGGGGGCGCCCCGGGTGGAGATGCGCAGCAACCTCAGCCTGTTCCGCTCGAAAGTGGAAGGCGTGCCCGGCCCGGACAACCGGCTGGACAGCCAGGCCAAGGCCACGGCCAACATCGGCGCCGACTACCGCATCCGCGGCACCCCGCTCACCCTGGGCGGCAACGTCAACTGGGTGCCGGGCTATCGCACGCAGTTGAGCGACGAGCAGGTGACCACCACGCCGGGCAAGCGGGTGTGGGACGCCTTCGCGCTGTGGACCTTCAGCCCCACCGTGGGCCTGCGCGTGCTCGGCAGCAACCTGTCCCCGCGCGACTACACCTCCACCAACACCCTGGAACTGGGCGGCCTGCGCGAGGCGGCGGTCAACACCTCGCCATCCTTCACCAACTGGCAGGTGCGGCTGGAGCTGAAGCTGTAAGGCGGTGCAGGGCGCGGCGGGCGCGGCCTTATCGCTTCCTTGTCGCGGCCTCAGGACGGCTTGGCCAAGCCCAGCTTTTCCACCAGCGCCTTTTCGCGCCGGAAGGTGTCCTCGGCAAAGCGCGTGTACTGCGCCGGGTCCATGTGCATGAGCTGCTGGTCGTACTTGGCGAGCACCTCCACGTGGCTGGGCATCTCCATGGCCTGCTTGAAGGCATCGTGGATGCGCCTGACCAGCGCGGGGTCCATGCCCTTGGGCCCGCCCAGGCCATAGGGCGAGGCCTGCACCAGCGGGATACCCAGCTCACGCAAGGTGGGCACGTCGGGGAACTTCGCCAGGCGCTTCTCGCCCCAGGT
>JBIKMY010000415.1:0-2562 GCA_044358945.1 Rubrivivax sp. | reverse complement strand
AAGGTGATCTGTCCGAGAACGCGGAATACGACGCCGCCAAGGACAAGCAAGGCTTCATCGAGGGCCGCATCCTGGAAATCGAGGGAAAGCTGGCTGCGGCTCAGGTCATTGATCCCGCCACGCTCAATGCCGAAGGCCGGGTGGTCTTCGGGGCGACGGTGGATCTGGAAGAAGAGGCTACCGGCGCCCGCGTGACCTACCAGATCGTGGGAGACGATGAGGCCGATCTGAAGCTGGGACTCATTTCCATCTCGAGTCCGATTGCCCGCGCCTTGATCGGCAAAGGCGAAGGTGACGTGGCCGACGTCCGAGCGCCCGGCGGGATCAAGAGTTACGAGATCATGGCTGTGCGCTATGTCTGACGCCGATGTCTAGTCTGCGGCTCTTTTCTTGGGGCTCACCTGGCGCACCTCTTTGCGCTTGATGGTTCCGCCCGGCGTGACCCGTTCGTTGCCCAGAACCTTGACCTTCTTGACCGTTGCGCGGTGGTTGCCGCTCTTGGAAAAGGACACAAGCTTCACGACGCGCGGACCGGGCTGTCGGTCCTCCCGCACCTCCTTGGGCTTTTCCAATACCGGCCGCCACAGCACCAGCAGCTTTCCGATGTGCTGAACCGCTGCAGCGCCGAGTTCGTCCGTCAACGACGCCAGCATTTGTTCCCGAGTCTCCCTCTCGTCGGAAAACACCCTGAGCTTGATCAGACCGTGTGCCTTCAGGGCGGCGTCCGCTTCCTTGCGAACGGCATCGGTCAGGCCCTCTGCTCCGATGAGCACCACGGGGTGCAGGTGATGGGCGTCGGCGCGCAGGCGGCGACGTTCGGCGGGCGTCAACAGGATGGCTGGCATCCACTTATTATCGACTCGGCATGAAGAGCAAGCGTTTGAACAAGGCGTGGCTGCACGACCACCTCACCGACCCGTACGTCAAGATGGCGCAGCGCGAGGGCTACCGCGCGCGGGCCGCCTACAAGCTCAAGGAGATCGACGAGACCTATGGCTTGCTGCGGCCTGGGCAGGTGGTGGTGGATCTCGGGGCCACGCCGGGCGCGTGGAGCCAGTATGTGCGCCGCAAGTTTGCCCCCACGGGAGCGGCGTCGGGTGAACTTGCCGGAACCATCATCGCCTTGGATATCCTGGACTTCGAGCCCATCGAAGGCGTCACCTTCGTGCAAGGGGACTTCCGCGAGGATGCGGTCATGCAGGCGCTTGAGCGTGAATTGGCTGGCCGACCGGTGGACGTGGTCCTTTCCGACATGGCTCCCAACCTGTCGGGCATTGAGTCCTCCGATGCTGCGCGGGTGGCTCATCTGGTGGAACTGGCTGTGGAGTTCTCGCTCAAGCATCTGAAGACTGGAGGGCAGGGTGCACTGTTGTGCAAGGCGTTCCATGGCAGCGGCTACAGCCAATTGGTCAAGTTGTTCAAGGACAGCTTTCGCGTCGTCAAGCCCATCAAGCCCAAGGCCTCAAGGGACCGCTCTTCCGAAACCTTCTTGCTGGGTCTGGGGCCCAAGACTCCGACGGCCTGACGAACCGCCCTTGCGAGAGCGTAAACTACCGACTGTTGCTGGTTGCGATTGAACGGGCTGGGTGCTCGTCTCGGTTGGTGGCCGCGGGTCGTTGGAGTGCCGCGCAGGGCACTTGCGGCCTTTCTCATCAGGAAAGGGCACTGGACAGCCGCACGAGCTGCTGTTCACAAGCCGCGTGGGCTTGGTGCCTTCCCATCGGCCTGTGGCCGAGAAGACTTGAACAGTCTGGCTTCGGCCGAAACGGCGCTCGCCTCGCCGCCTTGGGTTATCCATACATGAACATATCGGACGCCAAGAGGGTCCTCGAAACCGCCCTGATCTGCTCGCAGGCCCCCGTGCACATGCGCGAGTTGCAGATGTTGTTCGAAGGTCAATTGACGGCGGACACGCTGACCGCATTGCTGCAGGAGCTGACGCAGGACTGGGCAGGCAGCGGGGTGGAACTGGTGTCAGTTTCCTCAGGTTGGCGGTTTCAGAGCCGGCCTGAAATGCGGGTTTTCCTGGACCGCCTGCACCCTGAGAAGCCGCCCCGGTACTCCAGGGCGGTCATGGAAACCCTGGCGATCATTGCGTATCGCCAACCGGTCACGCGGGGCGATATCGAGGACATCCGCGGCGTTGTGGTGTCGAGCCAGATCGTCAAGCAGCTGGAGGATCGTGGCTGGATCGAATCCATTGGCTACCGCGAGTCTCCAGGCCGTCCCGCGCTCTACGGCACCACGCGCCAGTTCCTGGACGATCTGGGACTGTCCAGCCTGGACCAGTTGCCCGAAGTGGGCGGCAGTACCAGCGCGGGTGAAGCCGCCGCGGTACTGGCGCCGCTGGCAGCGGACCCGGAGGGGCCGGCGCAGGCTCTCCTGGACGATCTTCCCATCTTCCGGGCGGCCACCGCCCCCCAGCAGGAAGCAACCGAAGGCGCCGTCGGCGCCCCGACCGACAACACGGCCTCCGACAAATCGGAGTCTCCCGAGTCCCAGCCCAGCAAGGCAGCTACCCATGAACCCGACGGATCCCGAAACGACTGACAACGCCAATCG
>JBIKMY010000414.1:0-2565 GCA_044358945.1 Rubrivivax sp. | reverse complement strand
CATGCACGTGAGCGCGCGCGAAGACACACGATTGTAGGGAACGGGGTTGCGGCGCAGTGCGCCGCTGCCGACTGCCCGAAGAAGGACCGATGAGCAAGGCCATCATCATTGCGGAGAAGCCCAGCGTCGCGCAGGACATCGTGCGCGCGCTGACGCCTGTGGCGGGCAAGTTCGAGAAGCACGCCGAGCATTTCGAGAACGAGCGCTATGTGGTCACCTCGGCCGTGGGCCACCTGGTGGAGATCAAGGCGCCCGAGGAGTTCGACGTCAAGCGCGGCAAGTGGAGCTTCGCCCACCTGCCCGTGGTGCCGCCGCACTTCGACCTGGCGCCCATCGACAAGGCCAAGACCCGGCTGAACGCGGTGGTCAAGCTGTGCAAGCGCAAGGACGTCACCGAGATGATCAACGCCTGCGACGCGGGTCGCGAGGGCGAGCTGATCTTCCGCCTGATCGAACAGTACGCGGCAGGCGCCAAGGGCACGCTGAACAAGCCGGTCAAGCGGCTGTGGCTGCAGAGCATGACGCCGCAGGCCATCCGCGACGGCTTTGCCAAGCTGCGCAGCGACGAGCAGATGCGCGGCCTGGCTGACGCTGCGCGCAGCCGCTCCGAGGCCGACTGGCTGGTGGGCATCAACGGCACGCGGGCCTTCACGGCCTTCAACTCCCGCGACGGCGGCTTCTTCCTCACCACCGTGGGCCGGGTGCAGACGCCCACGCTGTCCATCGTGGTGGAGCGCGAGGAAAAGATTCGAAAGCACGTGGCGCGCGACTACTGGGAGGTGCGTGCCACCTTCGACGCGAAGGCCGGCACCTACGAAGGCAAGTGGTTCGATCCGAAGTGGAAGAAGAACCCTGACGATCCCGAGGCCCGGTCCGACCGGCTGTGGACCGCCGCCGACGCCCAGGCCATCGCGAAGGCCTGCCGCGGCGAGCCCGCCAGCGTGAGCGAGGAGTCCAAGCCCACCACGCAGGCCAGCCCGCTGCTTTACGACCTGACCACGCTGCAGCGCGAGGCGAACTCGCGCTTCGGCTTTTCGGCCAA
This sequence comes from Rubrivivax sp., assembly GCA_044358945.1. Classification (GTDB taxonomy): domain Bacteria; phylum Pseudomonadota; class Gammaproteobacteria; order Burkholderiales; family Burkholderiaceae_C; genus Rubrivivax. The sequence goes on along the minus strand of JBIKMY010000414.1, from coordinate 1,523 downwards.
GACCACGCTGTCGCTGGCGCAGGCGCTGTACGAGAAGCACAAGGTGCTGACCTATCCGCGGACCGATTCGCGCGCGCTGCCCGAGGACTACCTCGCCACCGTGCGCAGCACTTTCGAGATGCTGGCTGACAGCCCGCTGCCCGGGCCGCTGCGTGATCTGTCCATGCACGCCCGCAAGGCGCTGAACGACGGCTACGTCAAGCCCAGCAAGCGCATCTTCGACAACGCCAAGGTGTCGGACCACTTCGCCATCATCCCCACGCTGGAGGCGCCCAAGTCGCTCAGCGAGATCGAGGCCAAGCTCTACGACCTGGTGGTCAAGCGCTTTCTCGCCGTGTTCTACCCCTCGGCGGAGTTCATGGTGACGACCCGCATCTCCACGGTGAAGGCGGCCGGGGCGGAACACCGCTTTCAGACCAACGGCAAGGTGCTGGTGAATCCGGGCTGGCTGGCGGTGTACGGCAAGGAGGCGCAGGACGAGGACGCCAACCTCGTGGCCGTCGCGCCAGGCGAGGTGGTGCGCGCCGAGAGTGTGGACGTCAAGGCCTTGCAGACCCGGCCGCCGGCGCGCTACACCGAGGCCACGCTGCTGTCGGCCATGGAGGGCGCGGGCAAGCTGATCGAGGACGAGGAGTTGCGCGAGGCCATGGCCGAGAAGGGCCTGGGCACCCCGGCCACCCGCGCGGCCATCATCGAAGGGCTGATCGCCGAGAAGTACATGCTGCGCGATGGTCGCGACATGGTGCCCACCGCCAAGGCCTTCCAGCTCATGACGCTGCTGCGCGGCCTGGGCGTGGAAGACCTGACCAAGCCCGAGCTCACCGGCAACTGGGAGCACCAGCTCGCCGAGATGGAGCACGGCCGCCTGAAGCGCGACGCCTTCATGGCCGAGATCGCCAAGATGGCCGAGCGCATCGTGAAGAAGGCCAAGGAGTACGACCGCGACACCATCCCGGGTGACTACGCCACGCTGAAGACGCCTTGCCCCAACTGTGGCGGCGTGGTCAAGGAGAACTACCGCCGCTTCACCTGCACCGGGTCCGCGGGCGATGGCGAGGGCTGCGGCTTTTCCATCACCAAGATCCCGGCCGGCCGAGCCTTCGAGACTGCCGAGGCCGACGCGTTCCTGCGGGACCGTCAGATCGGTCCGCTGGAGGGCTTCCGCTCCAAGGCGGGATGGCCCTTCACGGCCGAGATGAAGCTGGTGCACGACCCCGAGATTTCCAACTGGAAGCTCGAGTTCGACTTTGGCGACGACGCCAAGCAGGGCGAGGGCGACGGCGAGCCCGTGGACTTCTCGGCCCAGGCCTCGCTGGGTACGTGCCCCAAGTGCCAGGGCCGGGTCTTCGACCACGGCAGTTCCTACGTCTGCGAGCACAGCGTGGGGGCGCACGTCACCTGCGACTTCAAGAGCGGCAAGATCATCCTTCAGCAGCCCGTGCCGCCTGAGGAGATGACCCGCCTGCTGGCCACGGGCAAGACGGCCTTGCTGGAGAACTTCGTCTCCAACAAGACCCGCCGCA